>CALKXN010000347.1 GCA_938003555.1 uncultured Robiginitomaculum sp.
GTTGATTTTAACACCCTGCGCGTTTCTGTTTTGGTCACCGCTGGAACAGAGCGCTCCATAGTTCGCGCAGGTGTGGCAATTGTACCATCTGCATAATATGTTGGCGGCACAGTAATCAACTCAGATGAAGCCTCTTGAACCACAATCGTTTCTGTGACGGTTTCATAGGCTGGTTCGGCGGGTACAAATCCTGCCTCGGCAATCTCCATCGTATAGCCACCTGCGAGCTGCTGGGTTTGAGACCCAGGCAGAGGCGGTGCAGATGGCACTGGCGCGCCGCTATATCCAAGGGTTTGCGCAGGGGCTTGCATCACAACTGGCGAAGGCTGCGCGGGGCACTGCGACCCGTTAAATACGGATGTCCCATCCCAACATGTATAATTCGCGGAAGGCACTGGCGGTGGCGGTGCAGGTTTCGAAGATGTAGAGGTCGTTTTACTGCGTGACCCCGTCACAATGACTTCATCATTTGCGGTATTCTCAGGCGTTGTCTCACACCCAACCAATGCGATGATGGCAACGCTCAATAGCAACTTCTTCATGTATCCCTCCCAGAAATATGAATCATAGATGAGACGTTACTGAGTATCAATTATGCTTTGATCATGACCTGATTATGGCCATTTTGAGATTATGGTTAACCACCCAGCGTTTCAACTAAGGCCTCGAGTTCCATTTTCACCGCCGCCAGCACATCTGCGCTTTCGGCCCGCGCGACGAAATTGACGCCGCGTAGGTCTGCGTTGAAAAACGGGTAACTCCCAATGGAGACCCCGGGGTTATTGGCTTCGATCACGGCCAGCGGCGCGGCGGCGTCGCCCTCGCCTCTGCCTGTTGCCGTGACGGTGATGGATTTCAGCGTCACCCCGCCTTTGATGCGGCGTTCAATATCCGGCAGCATGCCGCGCATGATTGAGGGAACGCCCGCCATGGTGAACACATTTTTAGTTTGAAAGCCCGGCGCTTGGCTGACGGGGTTTCTGATCAAGCTCGCTCCATCGGGTATGCGCGCCATGCGGCGGCGCGCGGCGTTTAGCTCATCCTCACTGTAACGCTCACGCAAATGATCCAGTGCGTCTTCGCGCTCGCTTATCCCTAGCCCAAACGCCGCCGCGATGCAGTCCGCTGTAATATCATCATGGGTCGGGCCAATGCCGCCCGTGGTGAAGACATAATCAAAGCGATCAGAGAACGCTTTAACCGTCGCGCTAATCACCGGCCCGTCATCAGAAATAATCCGCGCTTCGCCAACCCGAACACCCCGCGGCTCGAGCCATTTCGCAATGGTTCCTAAATTGGTGTCTTGCGTGCGGCCCGAGAGCAATTCATCGCCAATTAGAATGACGCCTGCGGTTACGATCTGTGTATCTGTCATAACCGCAGCTATGTCAGCCACGACCCTTTTTGTGAACCGCTAAATACGTATTATTTTTACGGCCTCACCGCCAATAAAGTGGCCAGCGTGGTAGGCGACGAAAATGATCACAATTAGCGCGCCGAAGCGAACAGCAGCGCGCCCGATTTTCTTCTCGTCGGCGCTCATAGCTTTGGCACCATAACGGCGGCGATGTCGGCGCAGTCCTTCAGACCCAATTTGACGCCTTGATCATAGCCGAAATTATAAACCGCGCTGTTCAGCCAAGTTACAGCCACAGTCAGCCCGCATAATATGATAATCGCCATACATATATTGATGGCATATCCCTCTGTTTTCGTCATTTCTCTCTCCCGTTTACTTAGTGCAAAACGATAATACATTATCGTTTAACAATATATATTATCGAAAAACGATAAGGGTCAAGCGGAAAATAAATTTTCTGTAATCAGAGAGGAGATATGTGCTTACGTCGAGGCTTAAGCGACACGTGTCAGATAGAGATAGATGATGCAAATAACTCCGATCAAACCTATCAGCGTATTAAAAACCTTACGCTTAGCCCAATAATTTTGACCGCCATCCGACTCGTCGATGCGGTAATGTATCTTCAGACCCCGCTCCTGTCTCGACTTATTGATCCGCTTAGTCGTGATTTTGATAACATAGCTGCTTAACCATGGCCTGATCACAATTACGGCTCCCGCAACGACAAATAAAATAAGAATCGCCGTATCATTATCCATTATTATTCTCCGCTCAAATCATGATGTATCATCTCTAAGGCCTGTTGCCGCCATGGACACTCGCTTGCAAACAAAAAGACATATTCAATATCAAGGTTACCACATTAGGCGGCGCCCCGTTCAACTATGATAGTGGCAAGCTCAAAGGCTATCGACAGTCGGGTGGCGAACGCAAATCAATACGCAATATACTTTACATCGTCGCGATTGGTAGGACGTTTGAATAAACGCCAAATGCAGGAGCTTTATAGGCATATGAGAGATGCTGGAAAGCCAGCCAAAACAGCCTTAATCGCGGTCAGTTGTAAGATTGACAGCGCTATCATTTATTATAGTGTCTTATATCCAAGGAGTAGTGCATTATGCGGTTTATCATTATATTTCTCATTTCGTTAAGTTGCGTAGCTTGCCAGGCTCCAAGCTCTAGCCAGCAACAAGTCACAAATAACGCAGAGCAGTGGGATTTGCTTTTAGACCCGGAATTGACACGGTGGGACAATTATCTGAGTTATAGGTTTGAGCCAGGTTATGATGGGAGCAAACCAAATGCTGACCCTATCGGCCTTAATCAACCCAAAGGCGATGATGTTTTCTCAACCTTTGAGGAAAATGGCGAAACAATCTTACGCATATCAGGCGAAGTTTACGGCGCAATTACTACTCAAGCCGAGTATCGTAATTATCACCTAAAATTAAAAGTAAAATGGGGTGATATTAAATGGAACCCCCGCAAAGAATTACTCAAGGACAGCGGCATTCTTTACCACTCTGTTGGCCCGCATGGCGCAGAATATTGGCGGTCTTGGATGCAGGGGCAAGAATTGCAAATCATGGAAGGCCATATGGGCGATTACTGGAGCCAAGCAACATCTGCAATGGATGTGCGCGCCTACACGCCCGAATATATCATGAACCCCGTTGGCAGTACGGATCAACCCTTCTTATCGGTCGGTCATAAAGAGGATATCAAAGGCCTTGTCATACGGAGCGACAATCATGAAAGTGACGCCGGAGAGTGGACGGAGATAGAATTGATTTGTTTTGAAGGCCAAAGCCTCCATATTGTGAACGGGCATGTTGTCATGGTTTTGAAAAACTCCCGATATGAAAAAGAGGGTAAGATCATCCCTTTAGTTGAAGGCAAGATTCAACTTCAATCGGAAGCCGCAGAAGTGTTTTACAAAGATATTGAAGTGCAAAAAATTCAGAAGTTAGCGCCAGAACATCAGGCATTATTCACAGATCCATAAGCCTTTTTCACATTAGGCTATTTTAAGGAGGCGAGTAAATCTAATCTCGCATCCTACTGCCAAAACGGACCAACGAATAATGCTTAGGCTTGGCCCCTCTCTATCATCTCGGGGGCGAGATCATTCGCTTTATCACGCGGAATGGAGGGTGGTTTTATCCGCATAGGAACATCCTGTTCGCTCACCCTATAGCGGTAGCTACGTCCATGTAATCGGCCTACAATTGTAAATTGTCCAAATTTGTGTTACACTATTTCACAATCAGGAGGATTCTATGCGGCATCATATTTCAAAATCGGCTTTCATTTTAGCTTTGGGCCTATCTACGTTCCAAGCTACCGCGCAGGATATGATTGAGGAAGACGAAGTTGTCGTAACAGGATTACGGATTACCGCAGGCGGCGCGCAGGACATTAATTATTTCCGCGGCTCTGTAAATCGCGGCGAAATTCCCAATGCCAATACGATGACATCTGAAGGCCTGCTAAGTCAGCATGATCTTATTCTCCCCGCAACGCCGTCATGTGTTCAAACATTATGCCTGAACGGCGAAGCAATGAAAATGAGCCCGGGCAATATGCTTGGCGCGGATTATTTCATGGGTCTGGCCTTTGATACCAATATTGATGAAGCAACATGGTCCAGAGAACCGCTAAACCTTGTTGTCGTGATTGATAAATCGGGTTC
>CALKXN010000348.1 GCA_938003555.1 uncultured Robiginitomaculum sp.
GTTGCAATTTTGCTTTTGCCCACTCACGTCCACCAAGACCGAATGCTAGTGCACCAGCGACTGCTGCAGCAACCATAGCGGCTGAGAATGCAGTTTCAACGATACCGTCGCCAAGGTTCATTTCTGACAGACCCATAAAGGCAATCAGGATGATGATGATGTAACGGATCGCATTCGCCATTGTTTCGCCAACAGCGCCTTTGATCATGCGCATAACGAAGTTTGCGATGAATACGCCTGCACCAATGATAACTGCACCAAAGATGATCTTACCACCAAGAGCAAGAAGCGTTGAGAAGACATTGCTTACGGCTGGAATGTCCAGCGTAGATGTTGCGGCAGTCAGACCAAGCAGAACGATTGCGATAAAGCCGATTGTTCCGACAAGCTTAGAAGGCTTAAATCCAGAAACATCACCGTCAAGACCATCGATATTTGCCATCGCGCTGTCTAGGCCAAGTGCAGGAAGTGTGCTCTGGGCTAGGTTTGAAACGAAGCGGCCAATAAATACGGCAATACCAAGAATGATTGTCGCGCCAAGGATCTTCGGAATGTAAGCGAGGATCAGGTCAAGCATTTCGCTTACTGGCTCAGAAATTCCAGGAATTTCCCAGATGCCGATTGCTGTGATTGCAAATGTAACAATGACAAGAACAGAAACGATTTTAGCAATGCTTGAGGAAATTGTGCTTCCTGAAGCTGCAGCTTCTTCGCCGCCGCCAATGCCGTATTTCGCAGCTAATGAGTCAACGTGAGCGACTTCCAGCATGCTTGAAATAACGTTCTTGATGACTTTTGCGAGCATAACACCAACCGCTAAGACGATACCGCCGACGATAAGTTTAGGCAGATAAGCAAAGATGTCGT
This sequence comes from uncultured Robiginitomaculum sp., assembly GCA_938003555.1. Classification (GTDB taxonomy): domain Bacteria; phylum Pseudomonadota; class Alphaproteobacteria; order Caulobacterales; family Maricaulaceae; genus Robiginitomaculum. The sequence continues at coordinate 868 of CALKXN010000348.1, forward strand.
TCATCATTGTGTTGAGGAAACCCAACTGGTCAGCAACGAGCGGGAAGCGCGCGATGGCCATAAGAATGAAGACTAACCAAACCAGCCAGAAGAAGGCTTGTCCAAGTGAACGGCCCATATTGCTGCCGCCAGCTTTAGCTTTTGCACCAAGTCCAGTGCGGTTAACTGCGCCTGCGACGGCCCAGCGTACTAATAATGCGATGACATAACCTGCCACCAATAATGCGATTGCTATCGCGACGTTGGCGGCATTCGCCTCCAAAAACGCCATAGTTCCATTTAATGCTTTTTCCATTTAGCCCTCCAGCTATAATTTTGTTTAACGCAGTCAACACATGCTGCACGCGCCCTCGTATAAGAACAGCTTCACATGATTGACAGAAGATGAACACAATCTTAACGCAATTTAAACGCGGCGACCACCCTTTGTTCACGAAAGCTCTATGAAATTACACATGACACTCTCGAGCACATTAGAAAACCGTATTGCTAACGGTGATTTACAGCGTGACGAGTCACAAATCCTCGCGGCGCAGGCGTTAGATGATTTGCTGCTGCGTTTACCCAAGCGCCGCAGTAAGCGCGGGTGGTTTTCAAAAAAAGCCGATCCCGTCAAAGGCCTCTATCTATGGGGCGGCGTTGGACGCGGAAAATCCATGCTTATGGATATCTTCTACGACTTAGCGCCAACACAGGATAAGCGGCGCGTCCATTTTCATGCTTTCATGTTGGATGTACATGAGCGCATTGCTGCCGCGCGTCAAAGCGGTGAGGGTGAACCCATAGAGCAAGTGGCTAAAGAGCTCTCTGAAGACGCGCAGCTTTTGTGCTTTGATGAATTTCATGTGACAGACATTACTGATGCGATGATAATATCACGTCTGTTCGAGAAGCTCTTTGATCGCGGCCTCATTATGCTGGCGACATCGAATCGCGCGCCGAAGGAGCTCTATAAAAATGGACTTAATCGCCCCTTATTTGAGCCATTCATTACGATGCTTGAGCGCTTTTGCGATGTTGTCGAGTTCCCTGGCGCGACAGATCATCGGTTGTCACAAATTAAGGCCGCTCCGGTATATTACGCGCCGCTTGGGGCGGTGGCAGATGAGGGGGTTGAGGCTGCGTGGATACGCTTAATTGGGGGAGCGCAGCCGCGCGAAACGAGTCTGACAGTGCAGGGCCGAGAGTTAAAACTTCGCCGCACGGCTGCAGGCGTTGCCCGCGCTAGTTTTTCAAGGCTCTGTGAAACCCCACTCGGCGCTGCAGATTATCTTCGCCTTGCCAAAGCTTTTCAAACTGTTATTCTGGAGAACGTGCCTCAAATGGGCCGCGAAAGCCGAAATGAAGCCAAGCGCTTCGTCACACTTATTGATGCGCTATATGAGACCCGCACCAAATTGATAATGAGCGCGGCGACAGAACCGGACATGCTCTATGTCGATGGCGACGGGGCTTTTGAATTTGAACGCACCGCCAGCCGCCTTTATGAAATGCAAGGCGAAAGCTATTTATCTGAACGCCGAAATTTTGATGGCGAGGGTTAGCGTCATGCATTACTGACTGAGCCGAATAACAGAGTTTGTATTGCAGCCGCGATAACTGCGAGCTAACAGGGCGAGAATCGAAACACGAAACGGAGACCTTTATGGCACGGGCAAAAATTGCACTCATCGGCGCAGGCATGATCGGCGGAACATTGGCACATATCGCAGCACGCGAAGAACTGGGTGATGTCGTCCTCTTTGATATTTTTGAAGGCACGGCCAAAGGCAAAGCGCTAGACCTTTGCGAAGCATCATCCGTCTTCGGCAAAGATAGCCATCTTAAAGGCACGAATGATTATGCGGATATTGCGGGCGCTGATGTCTGCATTATCACGGCGGGTTTCCCGCGCAAGCCGGGCATGGATCGCTCAGAACTTATTGGTAAAAACCTTGGCGTAATTAAACAGGTCGCTGAAGGTATCAAGCAATATGCCCCGAAAGCTTTTGTCATTTGTATTACAAACCCGCTCGACGCGATGGTTTGGGCACTGCAAAAATTCTCTGGCCTTCCGCCGCGTAAGGTTGTCGGCATGGCCGGCGTTCTTGATAGCGCGCGTTTCCGCTGGTTTCTTGCCGAAGCCATGGGCGTTTCCGTACAAGATGTTCACGCCTCCGTCCTTGGTGGTCACGGTGACACGATGGTTCCGCTCACGCGTTACTCAACAGTGAATGGCGTTCCGCTTCCTGATCTTGTGAAAATGAAATGGATCACCCAAGAAAAAGTCGACAGCATTGTCGAGCGCACCCGCAAGGGCGGCGGCGAGATTGTCGGCCTTCTGGGGAATGGTTCTGCATTCTACGCGCCTGCTGAAAGCGCGATTGAAATGGCGACATCTTATTTGCGCGATAAAAAACGTATCCTGCCATGCGCGGTGCGCTTGTCCGGCCAAATCGCTGGCGTGCGCGGGCTCTATGTCGGCGCGCCTGCGATGATCGGTGCAAAGGGCGTTGAAAAGATCATGAATATTCGATTGAAATCAGATGAGCGCGATATGTTTATGAAATCAGTTGCTGCAGTCGAGAAAATCATCGCAGATTGCCAAGACATGGAACCTTCACTTAAAGATTAGAGTAGGTTTTTATCAGAATTTAAAGCGGGCCTTTGCGGCCCGCTTTTTTTATGCGACTTAGGCGAATGACCAAAATAATCCTAGAGACAGAACGCCTCATCCTGCGCCATATTGATCCGGTCGCAGATCTTGATCCGTGGACGGATATGATGAGCGATGAAGAGACTGTGCGTTTCATCGGGGGGCAAATAATGGATCGCGCGGGGGCGTGGCGTCAAATGGCGATGCTGATCGGGCATCAAGCGATTAAGGGCTATAGTTTTTGGTCCGTCGTTGAAAAAAACAGCAGCAATTTTATCGGGCGCGTTGGCCCGTGGTGCCCCGAAGGCTGGCCGGAACCGGAAATTGGCTGGACAATACATCGCGACTACACCCGTCAAGGATATGCCAAAGAGGCGGGCAGGGCGTGCATAGAATATGCGCGCGATATTCTCGGATGGAGCCGCGTTATTCATGTGATTGCTGAGGAAAATATTGGTTCAATTAAAACGGCTGAGGCGCTTGGGGCGAAGCGTTTATATCCAATCACAAATTTGCCGCCTTTTGGCGATGTTAAATGCTGGGCGTATGGGCAAGATTTTTAGGGTTATATCCAACCCGCCTCTTTCATACGCGATTTGCCTGAGCGGCTCACAGGAACCGCGTTGCCATTTTTCAAAATGATTTCGGACTTGCCGTTTTGGAACAGGGATTTATCGACGCCGGACTCGGCGACCCACCAGGAGCGATGGGTTTGAACGCCGCGAAGGGGCGTCGTTTCAGCGATGGCGTCTTTTAAGCGAATGAGAACCAAATCATCGCCTTTTGACGTGATGATGCGGACGTAATGATCTTCAGAGGACAGTGCGTAAATCTCGGCGCTACGCAGTGCAGGTTTGAGGCGATCAATCAAAGTGGCGCGCGTTTGAGTGGCCGCGGGCTTGCGAAAGGCGAGCTCGATTAGAGCGCCTGTCCCGCAGATTAAAATCGCAATGACCCAGACATAGAAAAGTGTAAGCGCTATTCCTGCGATGCTATTGTTCGGGCTTTGCATGATCGGCACAAATATCGAAACAAGCGTCGCTGAGCCAATGGAGCGGCCTAGCGCCGTAAGCCAGATATTCTGTGTTATATTTTTAAAATATGAGGCGACATCGAATATGGCTGCGCCAAATCCACCCGCCATACACAGTCCAATCCAATAGGTGAACCGCGCGCCCGTATTCATGCGTCCTGTGCCATAGGGTGCGAGGATGGATAAAACTAACCCCGCCGCAAATGATATGATAATCATCGGGAGGATATTTTTTCTAAAAAATGTTTTCATAAACCCGCTTGGTTTTCCCCTGTCACTCACGCATCGTAAACGGATGGCGCCAGTTTATCAAGAAAATCGCAGGTTATTCGCGATGCGTGAACGGAAATTTGGGTCACTCACGACGCGAATGAACCGTTTGCCGCAAAGGCTCTGGAAAGGTCAAAAAAATGAGTCTTACTTATGATCAACGGTAAACCCGCCGGCCCTAATCTTTAAAGGAGTTTCTGATGTTAAACTTAAAATCCATATTATCTCTGACGGTAGCTTGCACGGCGATAACGCTTAGCGCTTGCGCCGTTTCGCCAAATAGCCCCGAGGCAGAGATGAAGCCTGCGCCTATTTCCACGCCAAAAACAGATGTAACCGGCGCGGCGACGTTAAAGGTCACAATTCATAATATTAAGACGCAAGAGGGCAAAATCTCTGCGGCTCTGTTTGATGAGGCCGGATATAAAGGCGGCGCGCAAATCAGCGGTATGCATGCAGATGTCACCGGGGATAACGTCGTGCTTGATTTCACTAACTTGCCCGCTGGAGAATACGGCATTAAATTATTCCATGACGTCAATGGAAACGGCGAAATGGATACAAACCCTTTCGGTATTCCGCTCGAGCCATATGCCTTTTCAAACAGTGCCGCCGGATTGATGGGGCCCGCCAAATGGGACGTTGCACGGTTCACCGTTCAGGCCGGTGAGAACAGTCACACCATCACATTTCGTTAGTCTCTAACCCCGTTTGAAAGGTCGATGTCATGTCCGTCACATCCCCGCAGCTTAGCCGTCGTCACATGCTCCTTAGCGCCGCAGGCCTTGGATTGTCCCAAGCCATAGCTCTGCCCGCCTTTGCCACTGATAAAGCAGACTGGCGCATTGGGTGGCAAAATACGCGCTCTGATGTTTTGCGCACGCCGGATATGCGCATGGTCTCCGGCGCGCTGCCTAAGGGACTGCGCGGTACATTATATCGCAATGGCCCGGCTGTTTTCTCACGCGGCGGCGCGACTGTAGATCATTGGTTTGAC
>CALKXN010000349.1 GCA_938003555.1 uncultured Robiginitomaculum sp.
TTTTGAAATAAGCCCGTGACGACTGATGCGCGTCCTGCTAACGCTTTGCGATGAAAATTATTACAAAAACCGAAGACCTATCCGCCTTTTGCGCGAAACTCGCCGCCCATCCCTTCATTGTTGTCGACACGGAATTTATGCGTGATTCGACCTTTTATTCGAAGCTCTGCCTCATTCAGGCCTCCGGCCCGGGCATTGAAGCCATCATTGATCCGCTCGCAGAAGGCCTCGATCTCTCACCATTTCTAGACCTGATGATGAATGAGAGCATAACCAAGGTAATGCACGCCGCGCGGCAGGATATGGAAATATTCTATGACCTATGTGGCGGCGTCCCTGCACCGCTCTTTGATACGCAAATCGCCGCCATGGCGTTAGGTTATGGTGACAGCGTTGGATATATGGCTCTGGTTAAAGGCTTCCTTGGCGTAAACCTAGATAAAGGCGCGCGCTTTACCGATTGGAGCCGCCGCCCGCTCTCTAATAAACAGCTTCACTACGCGCTGGGTGATGTCACCCATTTGCGTGACATTTACCCGCGCATGACCGCGAAACTCACCGAACTTGGCCGCATGGACTGGGTGGTGGAAGAAATGCAGAGCCAGCTTGATCCAGCGCTCTATGCCTTCGAGCCTGAGAACGCTTATCAACGTCTTAAAATCCGTAATAATAAACAGGACTATCTCGCTGCGCTTAAAGGTATTGCCGCGTGGCGCGAGCGCGAAGCGCAAAGCCGAAATGTCCCGCGCAACCGCATTCTCAAAGATGACGCTATTTATGCCCTTGCGCAGCAGCGGCCCTTATCGCGTGACGCATTATCAAAAATGCGCGGCATCCCGCGCGGATTTGAGCGCTCTAAATCGGCTGATAAATTGCTCACCAGCATTGATACCGCGATCAAGAACAAAGAGACCTACGCTCCGCCCGCGCCCAAAGTGCAGCACATGCCGCCTAATCTGGGGCCAACAATGGATATGCTGAAAACGCTATTGCGTCTGCGGAGTGAATATAAAGACATCGCGCCGCGGTTAATCGCCAATGCCGCTGATATAGAACAAATTGCCGCCTTCGGCCCTAAAGCAGATGTACAAGCCCTTAAAGGCTGGCGGCGAGAAGCCTTCGGTCAAGACGCGCTGGATATGCTGGACGGCAAGATTGCGTTGAGACTTGAAGGCCGCGAGGTCGTCGCCAAACCAATTTAACACGAAGATGACTACGGCTCTTCGGACTCAACAGTCTCAGCCTGCGGAACTGTCTTTTTAGGCGGCGTATCCTTTGGCACAGGATCAAAAATACGTCGCAAAAACCCCGGCGTAAATGCGGATAGCGGGTTCACAGCGATTTGCGTTTTATCGAACGGACCCTCAACAGTATAGTTCAGCGCGAAAATACCTTCGCCTTTTTTACCCACGATAATATCGCCCAGCAGCGGAATATCACCGAGCAATGAATTTAGCGTATAGCTGGGAACAAGCACCCCATTCACAGCAAGGGATTGATCGCTAAAGTCCACTGCGCCATTTGCCGTCAACCCGATTGCCGAGCCGCCCATACGCGCCTCCTTGACAGATAATATACCCTGTTCATATGTAAATGGCGCCTCGAATTCTTTGAAATTCATGCCGCCGCCATCCAGAGCATCCGCCAAACCTTGCAGTGACGCTAGGGATAAAATTTGTGCAAAAATAGGCGCATTAACAAGCGCAAAGTCTTCGAGCTTAGCTGTACCGGCAATTCCTCCGAGCTCACCGGCCGGCGGCAATGTCGCCGCAACAGTGAGCAGGCCATCATCAAGCGATCTAAAGTTATAGAGCGTTTGAAAAGCCCGCCCGGCATCCGGCAATGATAGGTCCAATGTCCTGCGCCCGCCTGCAATGGGCGTTGTAATTTCAGCGCTCATGGCCCGCCCGTTCAAATCGCCTAATAATGTCCACGCCGACAGGCCGTTTTCATCGCCGCGATAGGAACTCACAGCCCCGGTTACAACCAAATCCTGACCGAGAGTCAAAGTCTGTATTGACGCATTAAGCGTCAGCGGGATCATCGTATTATCACTATCAAACTTCATGATCTCGCGCATCCATGGCGAAACATCCAGCAGCACGGCATCAAGTTCTACGCTCAATCCATTATTGGCCGTGCGTCCTGCCTGAACCGTTGCATCAACGAATCGATCTATCTGAACATTTGTCATATCCGCAGAGACAAGACGTAAATCCTTGGCGAGAACGACATCCCCGCTGAGTGACAATCCCTGCGCGCTCATTTGAACGCCTGACAAGGTCACGGCCGTATCTGTTACATTTAACTGCGCCGTAAGCGTGCTTGCGCTGCCAATATCCTTGCGCCAAACATCGCCCATAGATAAAGATGATGGTGTCAAATCTGCTTTGACATTCGCGCTGTCAATGGAAAGGCCGTTTCCCGTGGCATTGATTGATATATCAGCCGCGCCGTCAAAAAATGCGCGCTGACCAACCCCAAACCGGTCAAGGTCATCACGCGTCAAACGTCCCGTAACAGTATAGCGAGACGGCTCCGCGCCCCCGTCAAATAAATCCAGATAATATAAATTTGCCTGCCAAGGCCCAATGGATACAGGCCCTTCAATTTGCATTTGCTC
>CALKXN010000350.1 GCA_938003555.1 uncultured Robiginitomaculum sp.
ACTCACCAGCCGCTGTGTCCCAACGATATGACCCTGTAGCAGAAAGTGCAGGTGACCATTCTTCGGCCATATCGGCATATGTACCCTCAGCGGAGATAACAAAAGAACTTTCCGCACGGTCAAAAGGCTTAAGTGTTCTCAAGTTAACAACACCAGCAATACCACCTTCAATCATATCTGCAGTTTGATTTTTAAACACATCAACACCGCCAACAAGCTCCGGAGGAACATCTTGGAACCCCAGACCATTGCCATTACCGGCAGAGAATGCATCGCGCCCGTTAAATTCTGAGCGGACATATGTCAGGCCACGAACTACGACGCCGGAACCTTCAACATTAAAGTGATCTGGGTCATCACCGGCGGCGAAACGTGAAATCGAAATGCCTGGAACGCGCTGAAGCGCTTCTAGAACAGATACGTCAGGGAGTGAGCCAATATCGTCGGCTGTAATAGAGTCAACGAATGTATCTGCGTCCCGTTTGATATCCTGTGCATTTTGTAGTGACTGGCGGATACCAGTAGCAACAACTTCGTCTTCTTCAACTTCACTTGTTTGCGCAAATGACGGCATCGCCATGAGCAGTGCGCCAATGGCGAGTGCTGAAACGCCATAACGGCGAGAGCGGCGTGCTGAAAAGGTAGGTGTGGTTACCTTGTCTTGTGTGTACATAAATATCCCCTACGGATGATGGTTTTTTGTTTTTTGGTCAAGCCTCGCAAAACGAGACTCCCTTGAATGTAAACAATTCCAAAATGACAGCGTTGTCAATGACGCAGTCTTATCTAAAGAAAAAAAACAGCGATTGCGTTATTTTTGCAACAGTTTTGACAAGATTGGTTATGTTTGTCGCAATTAAGAGCATTGCGCGGAGCGCCAAAAATGCGTTTATTAATGTTAAAGTTAAACCCAGAGGAAATTTGTGACATACTCCCCCCAAATAGGCGCTGAAAACGCCGTACGCCGTGTTGTCATTGTTGGCGGAGGAACGGCAGGATGGATGTGCGCAGCGGCTATAGGCTCTGTGCTGTCTAAACTCGGCCTATCGATCACACTTGTTGAATCAGACGCGATCGGAACAGTTGGTGTCGGCGAGGCGACCCTACCTCATATTCGGTTTTTTAATCAAAAGTTGGGTATAGATGAAAACGCCTTGATGGCGGCAACACAAGCGACATATAAACTTGGCATCGAATTTAAAAATTGGGGCAATATAGACGAGAGCTATATACATCCATTTGGTGACTTTGGAGTTCCCATCAACCGCGTGCCCTTTCATCACTATATTACCCGCGCAATACAATCCGGACAAAACATCGATCTGGACGAATACTCCCTGCCCGTTATGGCCGCACGGCGCGGTAAATTTACACTTCCTTCTATGGATATGTCTTCTGTCATGTCGACATATGGCTATGCCTATCAATTCGACGCCACATTGTATGCTCGGTTTTTGCGTAAGTTTTCTGAGGACAAAGGCGTGATCCGCCAAGAGGGCAAGGTTACATCCGTCGCTCAAGACCCAGAAAGCGGCTTCATCACATCTGTCACCCTGGAGTCCGGCACACAAATTGACGGCGATATATTTGTTGACTGTACCGGGTTTCGTGGCCTGTTGATTGAGCAAACCTTAAATGTCGACTTCGACGACTGGAGTGAGTATCTGCCATGTAACCGCGCCGTGACAGTCGGGAGCGAGCCTATTGGCCCCGCCGGACCTTACACGCGTGCAACAGCCAAATCTGCCGGGTGGCAATGGCGCATTCCGCTGCAACATCGCATCGGCAATGGCTATGTCTATGCCAGCGATTACATTAGCGATGACGAAGCCGCAGCGTCCCTGTTGGAAGATGTTGATGGCCCGCTTCGTGGAGAGCCGCGCCATTTACGCTTTAAATCCGGCGCGCGCAAAGCCAGCTGGAATAAGAACTGTGTCGCCATTGGCCTATCAGGGGGCTTCCTGGAGCCTCTGGAAAGCACAGGAATCTACCTCATCCAAGAAGCGATCACGAATTTTATAGAGCTCTTTCCGAGCCGCGACTGCCCTGACCCGGAACGCGACGAGTATAACCGCATAATGGATTTGTCCTTTGAGCGTGTGCGCGACTTCTTAATTCTGCACTATGTCGCGACGCAACGCACTGACAGCGCGTTTTGGAGATATTGCAAGGACATGTCGATCCCGGACAGCCTGCAACATAAAATGGATTTGTTTAAAAGCTCCGGCAGAGTCGTATCCTATGAGCTAGGTGCATTTAAATTTCCTAGCTGGCTAGCTGTATATTACGGTCAAGGCATAGTACCGAGAAATATTGATCCTGTCAGCGCTCACATGCCCGAAACCGCACTTCCCGGCGAGCTGTCGCGGCTGAAGAACATGATTAGTGGCGCAGTCAATAAAATGCCAAACCATACGGATTACATCGCAGAGAACTGCGCGGCTGATCCATCCGAGGTCATGTAATATGAGCGCCGCGCAACAACATATCATCGTCGCCGCCGGCGATCTGTCCGGTTATATGGCGGGAGCCTATTTGGCGCGTATGCTTCCGGCGGGTTTCAAGATTACCCTCATACGCTTGGGCAAACTGCAGGCAGCAGAGCTCTATGGAACTGCACATCCTGACATTCGGCGATTTAATAAAATTCTCCAGATCAATGAAGTTGATTTTATTACTTCGTGTAATGCCGTCTTCCGTTTAGGACTGACTGTATGCGGCTTTGGCCACGCCCCTTATGCGCGTACATTCTCGCAATATGGCCTGCCCATTGACGGCAACGGGTTTTATGAATCCTTGTTGGCAAATGGCCGTAGCCCGCACCCTGCAGACTTGGCAGCTTACAACCTTCCAGCCGCCATGATCGCGCAGGGCAAATTTGCGCCCCCAGCCGATAGCTCTAAACCGATTTTATCTGACTTTGATTATGGCTATTGTTTTGACCCTGCGGGCTACGCCGACATGCTTTGTAAGCGCGCGGCCAAATTTGGCGCTAATGTTATCACGAGCGAGGACGTAGATATAGATGCTATGGCCGGGCGCGTCACCTTGTCGAAGGGTCAAACCCTTAAGGCAGATTTGATTGTTGATGCAGGTGCGCGGCAAATTCACCCCGATTGGCAAAGCTGGACAGAGACAATGCCGCATACCGCTTATGCGGTTCACCGCCCGCAAACCGATATCCATGCAAAGCGTCTCGCGCCCACTCTTAAGGCTAGCGCCAGTGCTCTATCACTCAGTTATGATCTGCAGCATAGTTCAGTCGAGATTAAATTTGACCCTAGCGGCGACAATGAGTTTCAAACGGGTCGCTGCCGCGTGCCCTGGACTGGAAATGTGTTACGCTTAGGCCAAAGCGCCATGACGATTTTGCCCCTTGAAGCGAATCTGACGCAAATTGCACAGATTGATATTGAGCGTCTAATTGAGCTCTTCCCGCCGGATTTAGGAGCGCCGATTGAGCGCGAGGAATATAACCGTCGCACCTCAGATTTTTATGACCGCATGCGTGATTTTGTGTTGCTACATTTAAAGACGGCCAAGACGGGTGGCGCAATGTGGGATAAAGCGCGAAACTTGAAGCTACCGAAAGAGGCGGGGTATAAATTGTCATTATTTAGCGCACGGGGGCGCATCGCCGTTTTGGACGAAGAAACCACACTTAAAGATAGCTGGCACGCCATGTTACTCGGGCACAACATCGTCCCGGAGCGCGCAGGCGCGATGGCGATGAATGTCACCCCGGCGCAACTTGAATCCAACCTTACCCGCTTATCCAAATTCATTTCACGCGCTGTTGACGCTATGCCAAGCCATGACGACTTTATAGCGCGGCACTGCCCGGCATCAAAAAGGACACATGAATAAATGCAAGACAATGCCATAAAAAACATCGTCATTGTCGGCGGCGGCACAGCCGGATGGATGTGCGCCGCAGCGATGTCACGTATGCTTGGCAGGGCCGTTCGCATTACATTGGTCGAGTCAGAACAGATCGGCACAGTCGGCGTCGGCGAAGCGACTATTCCAAACATCGCGCAATTTAATCAAATGCTCGGTATTGACGAAGCCGAATTTATGGCGGCGACACACGGCACATTTAAATTAGGTATAGAATTTGTAGATTGGGGACAGCTGGGCGAGAGTTATTTGCACCCTTTTGGAAACCACGGCGTCGATATGGATGGGGTCTCTTTCCATCACTATTGGTCCCGGCTACGCGCGTGCGGTGATCCGACCTCGATTGAAGAATACTCACTGTCTGCCGTGGCGGCGCGCGCGGATAAATTCACCCACCCTAAAGCCGATCCGCGCTCAATCCTGAGCCATATGTCCTATGCCTATCAATTTGACGCGACGGCCTATGCTGCTTACTTGCGGAAATATTCAGAAGCACGCGGCGTCACGCGTATTGAAGGCTTAGTTCAGCACGTCAGTCAAGATTCCGAGTCTGGCTTTGTCACATCCGTAAGCCTGCAAGATAAGCAGGACATTCAGGGCGACCTATTTTTTGATTGCACAGGTTTTCGCGCGCTGTTGATTGGAAAAACACTCGGCGTTGATTATCAGGATTGGAGCCATTGGCTACCATGCGATAGCGCGCAGGCGATCGCGTGTGATTTAAACGGCCCGGTCATTCCTTACACCAGGGCCACAGCGCGCAGCGCCGGATGGCAGTGGCGTATTCCAACGCAGCACCGCACCGGGAATGGCCATGTCTACAGCAGCGCCTATATGAGTGATGATGAAGCGTCCCAAATCCTGATGGACAATCTGGACGGCAGCCCCCATATGGAGGCTCCGAAACAACTTCGGTTTAAGACCGGGAAACGTGAAAAATTATGGGATAAAAATGTCGTCTCATTAGGCTTGTCCGGTGGATTTTTAGAGCCGCTTGAAAGCACATCGATATATCTTATTCAGGCTGGAATATCGCGCTTCATGGCGCTATTTCCGGACAAAAATATGCCCGCCATTGAACGCGATGAATATAACACATTATTAGGCAAAGAATTTGATCAAGTCCGCGACTTTCTGATCCTGCATTATATCGCAACGCAACGCGACGACAGCCCGTTTTGGACCTATGTGCGTACAATGGATATTCCGGATAGCCTAACACGTAAAATAAATCTGTTTAAATCAGGCGGGCGTTTCTTTCGCTATGAGGGAGAGCTATTCACAGATACGAGCTGGATTGCGGTTTTGCTCGGCCAAAATATAATCCCCCAACGATACGACCCCATTGTCGATACATTGGACATGGCCCGCGTCAAAGACAGCCTCGGCTCTATGCATAACGCTATGAAGCGTGCCGTTCAAAACATGCCAAGCCATGATCAATACATTGCCAAATTTTGCCCCTCCCGCTGAAAGCTTAATTATGACCGATCTATCCATCAAAAAAATTGTAATTATTGGCGGCGGCACGGCCGGATGGATGAGCGCCGCAGCATTATCTAGCATTGTCGGCAAAACAACCGAAGTGCATCTTGTTGAGAGTGAGGCGATAGGAACAGTTGGCGTTGGCGAAGCCACTATTCCGCAAATCCAGTTATTTAATAAGCTTTTAGGCTTTGATGAAAACGAGTTTATAAAAACGACACAAGCCACATTCAAGCTTGGAATTGAATTTGTAAATTGGGGAAAACTCGGAGATCGATACATACATCCCTTTGGAAAATTCGGCGTGGACATGGATGGTATCCGATTCCATCATCATTGGCTTCGCTCCCGTGCATTGGGAAATACAACCCCTGTCGGGGACTATTGTTTGCAGGCCAAAGCGGCTTATGCCAACAAATTTCAACGCCCCGAAAACATCCCCGGCTCCCCCATTAGTAGCATACATTATGCCTTCCAATTTGACGCCGGATTATACGCTAAATTTATGCGCGGCCATGCAGAAAATAATGGCTGCAAGCGCACTGAAGGACGCATCGTCAAAGCCAAACAAGACGCGCAAAGCGGTCATGTGACCTCAGTTGTTTTAGAAGATGGCCACGAAATCGACGGAGACTTTTTTATAGATTGTTCAGGCTTCCTTGGGTTGCTTATTTCAAAAACGCTAAACAATGGATATGTCGATTGGAGTAAATGGTTGCCGTGCGACCGTGCGGTTGCTGTACCGTGTGAGAAGGTCAATGACGCTCTGCCATATACGCGAGCAACCGCCAAAGAGGCGGGATGGCAATGGCGTATTC
>CALKXN010000351.1 GCA_938003555.1 uncultured Robiginitomaculum sp.
ATCCGTCACGGTAAAGCCCGATCCGGATTTGGCAATTGCAATGGGATTTAATAATCCATCGCGGACAATACGTTTAGCCATTGTCAGAACATTATGACGATGGGACCGATTCATAATCGCCGCATTCGGGCGTGGAAGCTCGGATAGGGGTAAAGTCATTACAGTCATATCAACCTCAATTTCTAATAGCGGTCTGCTACATTCTACATGTATAACATGCGACCTGTCATCAAGATGAATGAACTATTGAAATGCGTTAATATTGTGTCATATTTGATTAAACCATGTAAATGATGGTTAATGAAAAGTTAATTACTTAGAACTTACTTAGGCTACGCGCCTCCTTTTGACGCTCATATTGCTTGGACAATCCGCCCGTAAACTGTAGTTGAGCGCATGGAACAACGTGAATCAGGCCAAATTGTGGTCGCCCAAAAGCCCTATCACCCTGTGGATTACGCCCGTAGCTTTGACTACAGCCCGCCGCCAACCGCGTTAATGCCCGGCCAAGCCGACTGCATTTATCAAGACGAACATATTTGGATCGTGCGCAAACCCGCCGGATTGCTCTCTGTTGATGGTAAAGCCGAACATCATAAAGATAGCCTTGCCGCGCGAATGCGTGCGCTCGACCCGCAGACCCGCATTGTTCATCGCTTGGATATGGCCACATCCGGCCTGATTATATTTGCCCGCAATGCCAATGCCCTTCGCCATGTCGGGCTTCAATTTGAAAAGCGCCACGTCGAGAAACGCTATGTTGCTGACGTGGCAGGCGTAATAAAAGGGGAGCGCGGAAGCATTGAAGGCGCGATGATCTGCGACTGGCCGCGCCGCCCCATCCAAATGATCAATCCAGAAAATGGCCGTAAAGCGGTTACGCATTGGGAGGTCATCTCGCGCGAGGAAAATAGTACGCGCGTGGCCTTAACCCCCGTCACGGGGCGGTCGCATCAATTGCGGGTTCATATGCTTTATTTGGGGCACCCAATACTCGGCGACAGGCTCTATGCCCCCGATGAGGCGTTTAACGCCGCGCCGCGCCTGCGGCTTCATGCAGAGTGGATATCATTATTTCACCCGATTGGCGGCGCGCGAATGGATTTTACGTCGCCTTGCCCGTTTTAATCGAGATTGAAAAACAACGCTTTAAAAACAACAATGCCCCCCTGACAGTATCAGAGGGGCACGTTTTTGTAGTTTGGGTCAACCGGACGCCATGCCGGCTTTGACGCTAGAAAGTACGCTTACCCATTTCGATTTTTACGAAAGTGCTGAGTTAACAGCTTCGGGCAGACCCCTCAAAAAAGATAAACAACATACACCTCCTTTCGAAACGCGGCCAGACAATCCAGCGGCTAATAAGGTGTAAATAAGACCACATTTTCGAAAAATTGCAAATGAAATATTTTCGAAACTTCGGCGTCAATTCTGGCAAGGTTAAGCAAATACAAGCCACATCTATTTATAAATTTTCCACCTCATATGCATTGCTCGTTTCCATACAGAGTTTATAAGCGCCTATGTCAATTACACTCCTCCCCCGCACCGTATTCCGCCTTTCCGGCGATAATGTTAAATCTTGGCTAGACGGCATTGTGACCTGCGCCATGCCGCCGCCCATAAGGTTTGGCGCATTGCTCACGCCGCAGGGTAAAATCATTGCCGACTTTTTTCTGATTGATGAAGATGAAGCAAGCCTGTGGCTCGATACGCCATCCAAATTTGCAGATGATCTGGAGAAACGCCTCAAAATGTTTCGCTTGCGCGCGCCGATTACAATTGAACGCACACAGATGAAGTCCTATGCCATATTTGGCGATCAAGCTGATCGCGCGCCGCTTGGTCATGACGACCCGCGCCACCCGACACTCGGCAAATGCATGATTATCTCGACAGATGCAAAGCCTACGGCAAGCCTAGAAGACTATAACGCTCACCGTCTTTCGCTTGGCGTGGTCGACAGCCTATTTGATTTTGATAGCGCCAAAGTCTTTCCAGCGGATGTGAATATGGATCTGATGAGCGGCGTAGATTACCAAAAGGGCTGTTTTGTGGGCCAAGAAGTCACCAGCCGCATGAAGCGCATGACCACCGCCAAAAAACGCGCGCGCGGATTTATTTGCCAGAGCGGCGCCAAGGTCGGTGATGAAATTACGGCGGGCGAACGCGTTATCGGCACCGTAATGAGCGCGCAAGCTACAATGGGCATGGCCATGATCCGGCTGGACCGCTGGAAAGCGGCCACCGAAAGTGCGGCGTTAAACGGCAATGCCGTCGCGATCTTAGGAGCGCCCGATGGCTCAGAATAAAGAATGGACGCATAATCTTGACGCGCCGCGCTGTGGATGGGTGCCGGCCGCCGATGAACTCTATTGCAAATATCATGACCTTGAATGGGGCGTACCAATATACGATTCAAAACAGCTCTTTTCCAAGCTCATCCAAGATGGAATGCAGGCAGGGCTGGCGTGGATTACAATTTTGCGCAAACGCGAAACGATATTAGAGGCCTTTGATGGCCTCGACCCGGACATTGTCGCCCATTACGACGCGGCGAAATTTGACGCATTAATGAACAATGCGGGCATTATTCGCTCTAAACTCAAGATCAAAGCAGCCATTACAAATTCGCAAATCTTTATCAAAATGCGCGACGAAGAAGGTATCGACTTTAGCGACTACCTTTGGAGCTTTGTCGGCGGCGCGCCGATTGTGAACACATGGGACAAATTCAAAGACGCCCCCGTCAAAACCGCCGAGTCAGAGGCCATGTCTAAAGACCTTAAAAAGCGCGGGTTCAAATTTGTCGGCCCCGTTATCGTCTATGCCTTCATGCAAGCCATCGGCATGATCAATGATCACGAGGTGACTTGCTGCGCGCGCGATGGTGCATATCGCGGTTAGTTTTATCTGGTCTTAGGCGTGTGGCGCGTTAATATGCGCTAACAACATAGAGCACATATTATGACATCAGTGATTAGCGCGACGGGTCTGTGGACTCCTGAGAAATCGATTTCCAACGAAGAACTCGTCGAGAGCTTTAATAGCTATGTCGATAAATGGAACAGTGAAAACGCCGTCGAGATTGAAAGCGGCGAGCGGCTGGCTCTGGCGCATAGCTCGGCTGAATTTATCCAAAAAGCCTCCGGGATTAAATCGCGCTTTGTGATTTCCAAAGACGCCATTCTTGACCCCAATATCATGGCGCCAAACATTCCGGCGCGCCCCAATGATGAGCCCTCTATTCTGGCTGAGATTGCGGTCAATGCCGCCAAGATGGCGCTAGAGCGCGCGGGCCGCAAGCCTGAAGATGTCGATGCGGTCATTGTCGCTTGCTCAAACTTACAGCGCGGCTATCCGGCGATCGCCGTAGAGGTGCAGCAGCTTCTTGGGACGGCGGGCTTTGCCTTTGATATGAATGTCGCCTGCTCTAGCGCGACATTTGGCATTGAAACGGCGCGCGGATTGATTGCAGGCGGGCAGGCCAAATCTGTTCTCGTCTGCAATCCTGAAATCTGCACGGCGCATTTAAACTTCAAAGACCGCGACGCGCATTTCATCTTTGGGGATGTTGCCACCGCCGTATTGCTCGAGCATATAGACGTGGCGCCCGCCGAGCATTGGGAAGTTATCGGCTCCAAACTCGTCACGCAATTTTCTAATAATATCCGTAACAATTTCGGCTTCCTCAACCACGCCGCACCCGAAGATGATGGCTATCACGGTGAGCGCGGACAAAAGGGGCTGACCGATAAATTATTCGTTCAAAATGGCCGTAGCGTCTTTAAAGAAGTCGTGCCTCTGGTCGCGAAAATGATCACCCAGCAATGCGATGTCCATAATATTGACCCGCATGAGCTCAAGCGCATGTGGCTCCATCAAGCCAATTTATCGATGAATCAATTGATCGCCAAAAAAGTCCTCGGCAAAGATGTCGACATGATCAAAGCCCCCGTCGTGCTGGATGAATATGCCAATACGTCTTCGGCTGGATCGATCATCGCATTTCATAAACATAACGCAGACTTTAAGAACGGCGAGACAGGGCTGATTTGTAGCTTCGGCGCAGGCTACTCGGCGGGCGCAATATTTGTGAAGAAAGTGGCATGATGAAAGCGGCGCTTGCATTCGGATTTATCCTGCTCGCCCCAGCGTCACTCTGCACCGCGCAGGTCGCGCCTAAATATTCACAGTCCGACATTGAGAAAACAATGATGGACGCTCAAGCTATTGCGTTGGCGGCTCAGGACCGCGCGGCAAAAGCCAGTAAATATCGCATATTAGAACAAAAAGGCTGCATCGAAGGCAATTGCACCGATAGCAAAGGCCTGTTCGTGAACGCGGATGGTAGTTCCTATTACGGCATGCACAAAGGCGGCATGTCGGATGGTAACGGTACATATATCTGGGCGAGTGGTGACCAATATGTCGGTAATTTTGTGCGCGATACCAAAGTCGGGCGCGGCGAATATGAAACGGCCGATGGCAATAAATATGTCGGAGATTTTCAGGCCGGGTATCCGTCTGGTCAAGGTACGGATTTCTATGCCACTGGCGATAAATATACAGGTGCATTTCGCGAGGGCCGCCCGAACGGACTAGGCACATATTACAGCGCAGATGGCTGGGTTTATGTCGGCAACCATGTTGACGGCCAAAGCCATGGTCAAGGCACCTATTATTTCTCTAATGGACAGAAATATGTCGGCGCGTTCGAGGACGGATTATTCAACGGCTACGGCGTCGCTTATTACCCTGATGGGAGCACGTTTTACGAAGGCATGTGGCGCGATAATAAGCCCGCGCGTTAATCGCCAGCGCGCTTGAACTTCGATATGAATGGCATCGCAAATACAGCGCTATGGACAAAACAAGAACGCGCTGTATAATCCTTTCTCCACATTAAAGGAGAGACTGATGGCGAACCCACAAGAATTGATGCAAATCGGCGCGAAACTCGTTGAAATGAACAATGCAAATCAATCGCGCGAATGCGTGAATGAGATGTATGCCCAAGACTGCGTTTCTGCCGAAGCCGCCGCAATGCCCGGTCAAGACAGCAATGAAGTGCATGGCGTCGATGCTATCCTCGGCAAGCATGATTGGTGGGAGTCCGCCAATGAAGTCCATAGCTCCAGCGCCGAAGGCCCCTTTGTTCACGGTCAGGATCGCTTCTGCGTGATCTATGAGATGGACATCACCGACAAAGCCACAAATGAACGCTCGCAAATGCGCGAAGTCGCGACCTATTACGTCAATGATGACGGCAAGATAAACCGCGAAGAATTTGCTTACGCTCTAGGCTAGGCCCAGCGTGCATGCTAGGCGCGCGTAATGGCATTACCACGTAAATCAAAACCTCCAAAACGCGCTTGGCAGCGTATGCTGTCTGGCCGCCGTCTGGATCTGCTTGATCCCTCGCCTTTTGATATAGAGATCGAAGATATTGCGCGCGGCCTTGCCCGCGTTGCGCGGTGGAACGGACAGACCTCGGGTGATCATGCCTTCTCCGTCGCCGAGCATAGCGTTGTGGTGCATGACCTGTTTGCCACCCTTTATCCTAATGCGACCCAAGCTGAACGCCTGATGGCGCTGCTCCATGACGCCGCAGAATATGTTGTCGGAGATATGATCAGCCCGTTTAAACATGCGCTGGGTTTGGATTATAAAAGTTTTGAAGCGCGGTTAGAGGAGGCCATACATCTGCGCTATGGCTTACCGCCCCAAATGCCGCCTGCGTTGAAAAAACAGATCAAAAAATGCGACGTCTATTGCGCATGGTTTGAAGCCACGCAAATCGCAGGCT
>CALKXN010000352.1 GCA_938003555.1 uncultured Robiginitomaculum sp.
AATGTGGCGCCGCGCCTTATTTGGGGCGACAGCGCAGAATAACCGCCTGCGCCGTCATCTGCGTCGGATCTGTCATAGAGCAAATGCAAAGTTGGCAGTGGCCGCTCAAGCGCCGCGAAACCGGCACCGCCAATTTCCCAAAACACATCACGCGGCAATTGATATTTGATACGATGCTCCCCCGTGCCTAATAGCGACCGTCCATCTGCTCCGCCAGGAACAGACATAAGACCGGAAACATATGCACTCGGCGCGCCATGGGCTTTATAACTGGGCGCGAGGGCACGTTCCAAAGCATCAGCATCTGTATCAAATAGCGGACTCATGACGCCGGCAATATGCGCGGCAGGATATTGATTATCACCGACATCACCCGATGACGTTGCGCAGGCGGAGAATATGCCCGCACAGGCAACATAAAAGGCAGTGAAGAATATAATCCGCGGCATCCGGCCCATAATTATTTTGCGCCCGCTTCAGCGGCCTCCATAACCCGAAGCAAATTACCGCCCCAAATCTTGGCAATGTCTGTCTGACTATACCCACGGCGCAAGAGTTCTGTCGTGACATTGGCCGTCTCGGATGCGTCCTGCCACCCGACAATTCCTCCGCCGCCATCAAAGTCCGACGCAATACCAACATGATCAATGCCCGCAACTTTTACAGCATGGTCAATATGGTCGACAAAGTCTGATACGGTTGCTTCGGGGGCCATGGCCGTGATCGCCGCGCGGCGAATGCCATATTGATCCCGCTTGGCCTGATCCCAATCGGCGCGATCCCCAAATTCCGCGTCCAAAGCGCTGCGCGCATCTTGCTGCTCTTCTGTGGGGAGTTTCACATATGAGCCCAAAGCGACCATTTGCGCGACCCCGCCAACATCTCGAATTTTGCGAAGCTGCTCATCATCAAGGTTGCGCGCGCTATCGGCCACGGCTTTGACCCCGCTATGCGAGGCAATAATTGGTGTGCGTGATAAATCTGCGGCCTGCATCATGGTCGCTTTGCCCGTATGGCTGACATCCACCATAATGCCGTGATCATTAAGCGCTGCGACGAGTTCCTTGCCGAGCGGCGATAAGCCATTCCATTTCGGCCCATCATCACGGACGGGATGAGGGTTAGAGCTATCGCCAAATTGATTATGCCCGAAATGCGTAATCCCGACATAGCGCACGCCGCTGACCGATAATTGCCGCACCGCAATGACGCGTTCGCCCAGCGGATAGGCATTTTCCATTCCGATCAAAACGGCATGTTTACCTGCCCCCGTAATACGGCGCACATCATCAGCGCTGCGCGCGAGTTCAAAATCATCACTATGGGTCTGCGTAAGGCGGGTAATCGCCTCCAAGCGCGTATTCGCAATTTTACGCCCTTGCGCGTAACCCTGCGCCGTTAACTCACCCTGCGGCGTATAAACAATCCAGAACCCACTATCGAGCTGCCCGGCGGCAAGCTTAGGCAGATCAACTTGTAAATCCGTCGCGCCGCTGGGGTCAATCTCTGTCATATAAGTCAGCGGAATATCAATATGCGTATCAAGCGTCAGCGTTTGATCGTGAATTTGCGCAGGTGTGAGCTCTGATGCATTCGAGCCATCACTCGCAGCGCCGCAACTGGTGAGGAGGATCGCTCCTGTAACAATCAGGCTTGTTTTATAAGTCATATTGCTCTTTCTACAAAATATTATGAAGCTCGACCGCCATGTAAAACAGCACACCGGCAAGGATTAGTTTTTATTATTTACTTTCGTTACCTTATTCATCACGGCGTCAACGACGCGTTCAGGCATAAAATTTATCCAGACATAAATGAGTGACCCGAGGAGAACCAAAAGCAGCCCTCCTAAAAAAATAAGTATTTTAACTACGGCTTGGCGCGGACTGAGAGTCACGATGGCGCTGTCTTCGGTGAAGCGAACATCTTTCAGTGCAAGGCTAGCAATAGAGCCTTTATACCCTGCGTCATTTAAGTCATAAATTGGGACCGTGGACAGGAACCATTGCACCGCCTTGGCTGATGCGGCTTTGACCTTATCATCATCGGCCCCAATCAAACGATCAAATGACTCCTTAGCCTCATCCGATAACATTTCATCTCGCTTGCGTTTGAAAAAATCAGTTGCAACATTTTTAATGTCACCCGTTTTTTGCTCTAAATCAGGATCTAATTTGAATGTTATATCAGACGCATCAAGCTGCCCTAAGTAAAGACGTGGTGAGTCATATGCCAGCCCCGATGTGAGACGCCCGCCCATATTGGCGCCATGTCCAAATCCATTAACGTCGAAATCCACTTCAATTTGCGCGGTGTTATTTGCTTTAAAATCAATTTGCGCTGCATTCGGGCCAAGCGTCACGCCAAGGTGTTTTATATCGCCCTGCGCCAATTTACGATCAATGGCCGTCTGAACTTCAGCTTCGCTTAACGTCAGATCGAAGTCATCGGCCAGAATATAAATCCCTGCCATCACGATCACGACAATTGCGACAAGAGCGATGAGAATTTTTTTCAACATATTAAGCCTTATTTTTATGTCTTCCGAAAAAGCAGTAGCACATCATATATTATCAGCGCGAGATTTCGAGAAGAGTATTTTTTGATAGATACGGCCAATGACGATCAAAACGACGCCCAGCACGACGAATGACAAAGCCCGCAGCACGCCTTCTAGCCCCGCCATATCCACGAGGAACGCCTTTAAGATGGTCAAAACAATTAAAATAGCGGAGGCGACGCGCAGATGTAGATTATCGCGCTGCAGCCCCAAGACCAGCAGGCCAATACCCAGCAACAGCCATGCGGCGCTAATGGCGTAAAGCTCTAACCCGTCCGGGAAATCTGCAAAGATTGAGATTTCCATTCCCGTAAAGGCAAGCCGAATAAGCCCTGTTTCAAAAAGGATGATCGCCAATAATGATAGTCCACCTAATATCCGAATATAGCCGTCGGGCCTGCGCGTTTTTAGCGCGCGCGCCAGATAAGCGAGCGCCAATCCAGGCAAGAGGTACCCTAGCGTCAGCGAATTTAGCAGCAAGTTGCCGCTGACCGTTTCACCGGCATTCAAGAGCGGGGATTTCGCCAAGCATTGTGCCAAGACAAATGTGATTAATGTGATCAGCGACACGCCCATCGCCAGCGTCGGCAAAATGCGCGTATGCAGATCACCTTTGGCATCCCATTTATGCGGCGCCATCAGCGTTGCGCCAATTGTAAAGCTAAGTCCTGTCAAGACCTGCAAGGCCAATTCATCAAAGCTTAGGCGATAAGCTAGAATGTTGCCATCATTCATGAAGTGGTGAATTTGGAAGACCACAAAGAGCACTGCAAATGTCAGCGTCAGCGCTTTTAATATTTCGGACCAAACATCTGTTTTATGGTGTGAAAGCGCCCATGCCGCGCCCGCGCATAATACGCACGGCAAAGCAAAATAGAGCCACAAACTATTCAGCATTATTGCATCACTGACCTGACCGAGGCGAATAGGCCCCGTAAACGTATGGGCGGCGCTAATCAGGGCAAATATTGGCGCAATAATGCGCGGCATGAACGCTTTGAAGTGCCAAGCCGCAGCGGCCGCAATGACAATACCCATCATCAAACCAAGGCTCTGCGCTATTCCGTTTAGGCCAATCAAGACCGCCGCCAAATAGGCCAGCGCCGCGCCGACAACATATATGCGCGCGGCGTTTTGACTTGTGTAGCCCTCCCCGCGCAGCAAAATTGCGATGCTGGCAAAAATAGCCGCGCTAAGACCGAACGCTGTGGCCATGAGACCTGTATAGGCATTCGGCGCGCGCCCTAAGACAGCAAACAGAAAAAGTAGCGTGCCGGCAATTGTCGCCAAGCTCCAAAAGGTTGGCGCAGGCGATGTATCACCATCAGACCCGTTATAAATGCGCAGGACCGCAAATATATGCAGAGCGGCCATATATGCCCCTCCCAGCAATAATATTTGTATCGTCGACAACACAGATTGCGGCGTCATCACGGCAATCAAAGCCCCGAGCGCGGCCGCAATCGCGCTGTAGAGAGGCTGGCGGCGCAATAGCCATGCGCAAAGCATGACGAGCGCCGCAAAGCCCAAACCCAATATGATTGTCGCCGCGTTTTCGCGTCCTTCAAAGGCCGCAGCCATCACGAGCATAGACGCGATTAAAGTCCATATGGCTGCCACGGCAGGGCGATGGGTGATGGATTTAATATCGCCCGTGAGCGGCGTGTTTTTTGACCGCTCCGCGATGAACGCGCTGACGATGAAGCTTAAGGCGATAAAGGCGAACCAAATAAATTTTTCAGGCGCGGCCTGCGTGGCCTCTAGGCTCATCATCGACCAGAATAACAGGCCGCACAGCGCAGCAATATTCAGCCAGCCCCAGTCGCGATGTTGGGCCACATAAAGCGCCGCAGCGGCAACAGTCAGTACATATCCATAAAGCGCGTAAATGTTAGGCCCATCCGTTTGCACCAGCAGCGGTACGACCATCGCGCCAACCAATCCGATAGCCGCCAAGACTGCGCCATGACGATAGGAGAGCGCGAGGCCACCCAGCGCTACCGCGCCCATAAGCGCAAAGGCGAGAAATGGCCCCAAAAACCCATAAAGCGCGTAGGCGGTATAGGCCGTCCCAAACAGCGTAAAGACCCCAATCGCCGTCAGCAGCGTCGGGATATAAGCACGCCCCGATATGCCATCCACCAGCGCTGCGGCTTTGCCAGTGGCGAGTTTCCCCAACTCCCCGCGATGCAGCCACTCCCCCGCGCCCAGTAAGGCGACTCCTAATATCGACGCCATAATCATGCGCATGGCAGGGGTAAAGACGCCGGCCTCAATAGTGTAACGCAGTAAGAAAACTGCGCCGACTAAGAGCGCAAAGCCGCCTACCCAGACAGACCACTGCGTCCCGATCAACTCTTCTAAAGATTTTTGGGGGCGGCGCGGCGCTTGCGCTTTGGGTTCGGGTTTAGACGTTTGCGTCTGTGTTTGGCTCGGCGGCGTAGCGGATTTAAGCGCGGCGGCGGGGTCTTTGGAGGCGGGTTTAGGCTGCGCCATAGGTTCTGGCGGGGCCTGTTTTGGCGGCGCTCTGCGCGGCGGCGGCGCGACTTCGATAGGCTCTTGGAGTTTTTCTAATTGCGTTTTCTCGGCGCGCGGCTCGAGCATAGACACTCGGCGCTTTAGCCGCGCAATCTCTGCACTTTGACTTCCTACTTTACTGATTGCGATAATAGACAGGACAATCGGCAAGACTAGCATCACCACTGCAAGCAAAACGAAAAACGCCATAATCTCTCCTGTTCGCACTTTAGGCCGAGATAAAGGCGAGGCAATAGAAAACCGCCTTGCGGCTTATGCCGATATATGACCGATATATGCCCGATTACAGTTCGGGAATGCGGGTTCATTCAGCCAATTCAATATCCGTGTAAAACACGCCTTTTGATGTCCCGCGGCCTGTCAGACGTATTGTAAACACCTGTCCCCATCTTTTCCGAATCGCGTGAGGAACATAGCAAATGTGTGAATGCCCAATAACGTTGACATTTACGTTCATGGATTTACGGCAGAAACTGCTTTGATTGCCCGTACTTAATGTCGGCACGGTCTCGTAATCCAGTGTAATCGTCCGACCAAATATCGCGGCGTGAATCATCGGCGCACCGACTTTCAAAGATATGTCAAAACCAAAGCCTGTCGCCCCTGCGGTTGCGCACACAAACGCAACTGTCAAAAAATTAGATTTAAACCCATCGCCCCATGAAACAGTCACAAAACAACACGCAAGCGGTATGCTCATCACCGCCCCAGCAATCCAAGGAAACCAAACGTCAAAGCTGTTAAAATAAGTTGGAGCGGGGAGAAAATGTATCCCAAACATGCGCAAGACAGCAATGACAAAAGGCATGACCCAGCTACATAGGATAAATACCCCTGACCAAAAAACGAGCTGTCGCTTAAGGTTATAGCTCATTGCTCTTCATCAATTAAAGGGGATGATTTCAGCTCTACGGGAACAGTATTCTCGGCAATCTGAGTGTCCATTTGAGAACACATATCTTGATATATGCGCGGCAAAAAAACTTCAACCACTTCCCGCTCATCGCCAGCAAGGTCGGCAATAGCGCGGTTTGTGATTGATGTGTTATTTATCAAAAGCCTACTGATCCAAGAAAGACCTTAGCTTCCGGCTTCGGCTTGGATGCTTCAGTTTCCGCAGTGCCTTGGCTTCGATCTGGCGAATCCGTTCGCGTGTTACGCTGAACTGTTGGCCGACTTCTTCTAATGTGTGGTCGGTGTTCATGCCGATGCCGAAGCGCATGCGCAGGACGCGTTCTTCGCGCGGGGTTAGGGACGCGAGGACGCGTGTTGTGGTTTCGCGCAGGTTTGATTGGATGGCCGCATCGATAGGCAGCTGCGCATTTTCGTCGCGAATGAAATCGCCCAATTGACTATCTTCTTCGTCGCCAATTGGCGTTTCCAAAGAGATCGGCTCTTTGGCGATTTTCATGACCTTGCGCACTTTTTCGAGCGGCATGGCTAATTTAGATGACAATTCTTCGGGTGTCGGTTCACGGCCAATTTCATGCAAAATCTGACGCGAGGTGCGCACGATTTTATTGATCGTCTCTATCATATGCACCGGAATACGGATGGTGCGCGCTTGGTCAGCGATAGAGCGGGTAATGGCCTGACGAATCCACCATGTGGCGTAAGTACTGAATTTATAGCCACGGCGATATTCGAATTTATCGACAGCTTTCATCAAACCGATATTACCTTCTTGAATTAAATCAAGGAATTGGAGGCCGCGGTTTGTGTACTTTTTCGCAATTGAAATCACGAGACGCAAGTTCGCCTCAACCATTTCTTTCTTGGCTTGACGCGCTTCGCGCTCACCTTTTTGAACCGTCTGAACAATGCGGCGGAACTCATCAACCGGCACGCCAGTCTCTTGAGCCTGAATACCGATTTCATTTCTGATCTTATCAATGGAGCGGCGCTCGCGTTTGATAAAGCGCGTCCACGCCTCGCTGCGATCTTCCATTTGCTCAACCCAATTCGGGTTCAGCTCGCTGCCCAAATAGCACTCTAGGAAGTCTTGACGCGGCACGCCATTCCCATCAGCCAGACGCATCAATTTACCTTCAAGCCCGATCAAGCGCTTGTTAATCGCATAGAGCTGCTCAACCAGAGCGTCGATACGCGCATTATTCAAATGCAGAGACTTTAGCTCTTCGATGATGCGATTTTGGATGGCGTCATATTCTTCGGCTTGCGGCTTGCGCAATTTCTTGCCGGACAGACGCGCGCGGATCAGCATGTCTTGGAGCTTTTGGAAGCGGCCAAAATCTTCACCGATCAAGCGCAGCGTTTCAAATACGCTCTCGCGCAGCTCTGCTTCCATGGACGCCATAGACAGATTGGCTTTTTCGTCTTCGTCAATCTCGTCATCATCATCGAGGGTTTTTTGGCCCTCTTCATAATCTTTGTCGCGTTTGATAATCTCAGGGCGCGTCGGCAGAAGGACTTCGCCCTCTTCCGCTTCGATCTCGCCCTTTTCGATCTTTTCTTTACGCACGGCAGCCGCAGAATTATCAATCTGCACCTTGCCGATAAATTTATTATAAGTCGTATCCAGATCGATAATATCGCGCAGCAGGATGCGGCCTTCTTCAAGCTCTTCGCGCCAAACCATGATCGCTTCAAATGTCAGCGCGCTCTCGCACAGACCTTTAATCATTGTGTCGCGGCCAGCCTCAATACGCTTGGCAATCGCAATCTCGCCCTCGCGTGACAGCAGTTCAACCGTGCCCATCTCACGTAGATACATCCGAACCGGATCATCAGTGCGATCCAAATCGGCTTTGGCATTCCCGCCCTTAACGGAGCGGTCTTCATTGCGCACGAGCAGGTTATTAGGGTTTTTCGCGTTCGGGTCTTCGTCGACCACGCTGATGCCTTGCTCGGACAGAAGCGCAAGAACGGCTTCGATTTCGTCGGGCGTCACATCATCTTTGCGAATGTGCTTATTAAGCTCTTCGGTCGAGAGCAAGCCGGATTTCTTAGCCAGCGTGATCATCCGCTTTACTTCGGCATTATTGGTATCCAGCAAGGGCGCTTTTTCGTTGCTCGCCTCTTCGGTCTTGGTTTCCTCAACCACAGCCACTTCAGTCTCTTCGACGTCGGGTTTAGCGGTTTTTGTTGCGGCTGGCTTCTTCGCTGCGGCTTTCGCCATAAATCACTCCGTTCACGCGCGGCCACGGGCCTGCATGTATATCTCACGCCAAAATGGCTGCGCTGACATGTGCCAACACAGCGCCCAAGGCTGGGTTTACCGTTTCGTTGCTGCCGCGGCTCGCATCAGTTTCTTCATCGCTTCACGGTCATTCGCCTGAAGCACCGCATTCATGCGGTCTCTAAACTCTGCGCGCTGCGCGTCTGCAACGTCTAATTCTTGATGGGCGGCTGCTTCCTTTAGCCATTCCGTTTCGCGTAAATCTTGACTTGCGCCTGCCTCTGTCATCGCCAGAGCCGATAGATTTTTACCAAACGAGGTGAATAGTTTTAAGTGCCCAGCATACCCGTTATCGACTATATGGGCACGAATAGAGGATTTATCAACAGCTATTGCGTCGCGCCAAAAGCTAAATATGCATTTTTGCAGTTCAATCAGGGCGGGCGTGTCAAATTTTAGCTCAAAAAAGATCTCATCGACCCGCTCTAATAGGCTTGGCGTGTCCAAAATAGCCTGCACTAAACGTTTTTCGCGCGGCGCGCGGCCCGTGCTGACATCCTGATACCGGCCCATTCGAGCCTTAAGCGCCGATGTCGGCGGCGGATTACCCTTTTTGCGCCCCCAACTTGACGTGCCTCGCCCGGGTTTAAATGCGGGGCGACCAAAGGCTTTATCAAACCGCTCCAGCAGCGCCGTTTTATATTGCTCGCGCACGCCCTCATGACTGATTTCGCGCAGCGCGCCATAGATACGGTCTTTAAGCCCTGCCTTGGCTTCGGGCGTGTTGAGGTCTTCTTTCTCAAGCTCGCGCCGCCACAGCATATCGACCAATGGCAATGCATCATCCAACGCTTTGCGCATGGCCGATGCGCCGTGGTCACGAATTAAATCATCAGGGTCAAGGCCATCCGGCATCAGGGCAAAGCGCAAAGTCTGCCCGGGTTTAATCAGGGGCAAAGCGCGCTCGATTGATCGAAACGCAGCCCGCAGTCCCGCCTTGTCACCATCAAAACATAATATCGGCTCTGGCCCTGCGCGCCACAGCAGGCCCATTTGATCTTCGGTCAGCGCCGTGCCGAGCGGCGCAACGGCGTGATCAAATCCGGCCCGCGCCAGCGCGATCACATCCATATAACCTTCGGCGACAATCAATCCGCGCGCCGGATTTTTCGGATCAGACAAGGCCTTACGCGCTTCGGGGTAGCGATAAAGGACGCCGCCCTTGTGGAACAGCTGCGTCTCGGGCGAGTTGAGATATTTCGCCTTGGCATCGGCCGCCATGGCCCGTCCGCCAAAGGCAATCAAACGGCCGCGGCTATCGGTGATCGGAAACATGATGCGATTGCGAAATCTGTCCCATGGCTGGCGGTCGCGGTCTTCGGGCTCTATGAGCAAACCCGTATCGACCAAAGCTTGCATCGGCGCGTCTTTATTAATCAGCTCATTTTTAAGCGCGTCAAAACTATCGGGCGCAAAGCCAATGCCAAAGCGCGCCCAATCGGCCTCGCCAAGTCCGCGCCCCTCAAGATATCGCCGCGCATCTGCGCCAACGCTGCGGCGAAGCGATTGCTGGAAAAAGCGCGATGCTTCTTCGGTCCAATTGATCAGTTTTTTACTTTGCGCGGCCTTTCGCGCTGCATCCGGATCTTCGGCCGGCAGAGATATGCCCG
>CALKXN010000353.1 GCA_938003555.1 uncultured Robiginitomaculum sp.
CACGCACGCCGCATATTACCGCCTATTTGATCTTTATACCAATATCGGCCGTATCCTCCACCATTCCAAAGGCCCTAAACGGCACCTTTAACCGCGACAAATCTGACATATATTTATTCACATTAAGCCGCTATAGCGCTGTCATGTTTAAAAGCGTTGGTACATTTTTCAGAACATTGCGGACGGGCTGGGTGCTTGTGCGTCATGACGCCTTTGTGCCCGCAGAATATGATTTTGCCGTGCCTGGGCCGGTGCGCGTCTTTGGTAAAATTAGCCGTATTTTTTCCAAACGCGCGCGCGCGGATAATCCAGGCGAGCGTTTTGCCGCTGCGCTGGAAAGCCTTGGCCCGGCCTATATTAAATTTGGACAAGTGCTGGCGACGCGCGGCGATATGTTTGACGCCGAATTTGCGCGCGGCTTGTCGCGGCTCAAAGATAAAGTCCCGCCCTTTCCCCAAGACGTCGCTGAAGCCACGCTCGCCCGCGAATGGGGCATGGCGTGGGATAAACGCCTGACCACATTATCAGAGCCGATTGCTGCCGCCTCCGTGGCGCAGGTTCACAAAGCGACCCTTCCCAGCGGGGAGACGGTCGCAGTGAAAATCCTGCGTCCCAATATCGTCGAGCGCATGCGCAAAGACATGGCGACCATCGCCTTTGTCGCCAAAGGGGCGCATAAATTTGTGCCGAATATACGCCGCCTTCGCCCGATGGATTTTGTCGCCGAAGCCAACCGCGCCGTCATGCTGGAACTTGACCTGCGTTTGGAGGCCGCCGCAACTAGCGAGCTTGGCGATATTGCGGCGGAAACCGGCCTGTTTCGCGTCCCAAAAATCTATTGGGATATGGTCGATAAAAATGTCATGGTCACCGAGTGGATTGACGGCCTCGCTATGTCATCGCCGGACGTGCTAACCGACCCAAGCATTGATAAAAAAGCACTCGCCAAGAGAGTTATCCAGAGCTTCCTTGCCAGTACATTTCAATATGGCGTCTTTCACGCGGACATGCATGAAGGCAATATGATCGTCGCGCCGGACGGTGAACTTGTCTTGATTGATTTCGGGATTTTGGGCCGCCTTCGCAAGGAAGATATCCGCTTTGAAATTGAAACCCTGCATGGATTCCTCCAGCGCGATTATTTAAAAATTGCGCAAGTGCATTTTGATATTGGCTATGTCCCCGATCATCACAGCGTCGAAGATTTCGCTTCGGCCCTGCGCGCGGTCGGCGAGCCGATTTTTGGCAAAAAAGCCGAAGATGTCTCAATGAGCAAAGTCCTCATGCAGCTACTCGAAATTACGGAACTGTTTGATATGCAGCTTCAACCGCAGCTTATTCTGCTGCAGAAAACCATGATGCAGACGGAGGGCGTCGCGCGCCGCCTCGACCCTGAATTTGATATGTGGGAAGCTAGCCGCGATATTGTCGAAAAAGCGGCTTTCGAAGAACTTGGCCCGCAGCGCTATATTGACGACTTTATCGTCGATGCCCGCCGCCTTCAAAAAGCGATGCGCGATGTGCCGGACGCGGTGGAAAACCTTGCCGCGCTATCCAAGGCATGGGTCAATGGCGAAGTCGATTTATCGCCCGCTCAAAATAGCCGCCATAGCGCCAGTACAGGGAAAGTCCCGGCTGCAGCTAAAAAATCTATCGTCAAACCCGCCCTGTTCACCGGCCTTGGTGCGGCCTTGGCAGTCGCCGCGCTCTATGCCACAAACATGCTGAATTAAACGACAAGGCTGTCATGGCTCAAAAACGTATACTCTTAATTATTGGCGGCGGCATTGCAGCTTATAAATCTTTATTCCTGATCCGTGTTCTCGCGCGGCGCGGGATAAAGTCGCGCGTGATTATCACCAAGGGCGGGACGCAGTTTGTGACGCCGCTCTCGGCGGGCAGTTTGTCGGGCGATACGGTTTACACCGATTTGTGGGACCTTACGGCCGAGGCGGAGATGGGTCATATTGAACTCTCACGCAGCGCCGATCTTATTGTTGTCGCGCCCGCCACGGCGGACATCATGGCCAAGGCTGCGCAGGGCATTGCCAATGATCTGGCGACGACCACATTGCTGGCGACTGACAAACCTGTCCTCTACGCGCCGGCCATGAATGTGCGCATGTATGAGCATCCCGCCACGCAGCGCAATATAAGCCAGCTTAAATCTGATGGGGCATTATTTGTTGGCCCTGATGCGGGCGAGATGGCTTGCGGTGAATTTGGCGATGGCCGCATGGCAGAGCCCGAAGCGATTGCAGACGCCATAGAGGCCGCGCTAAGCGCCGCCCCGCGCCCGCTTTCGGGCAAACATGTCCTCATGACCGCAGGGCCAACGCGTGAGCCGATTGATCCTGTGCGTTACTTGTCTAATCACAGCAGCGGTAAGCAGGGCTACGCGCTCGCTGAGGCGCTCGAAGAACTGGGCGCGAAGGTTACGCTTGTCACTGGCCCGACCGCGCTAATCACGCCTGATGGCGTCACCCGCGTAGATATCGAAACCGCGCGCGAAATGATGGCCGCCGTCGAGGGCGCGCTGCCCGCCGATATATTTATTGGCGTCGCGGCCGTGGCCGATTGGCGTCCCGCAAGCTCCGGCGATAGAAAGATTAAAAAATCAGATGGCGGCGTTGGCGATTTAAAACTCACTGAGAATCCTGATATTTTAAAAACCGTCTGCGGTCATAAAAAACGCCCCCCATTGGTCATCGGATTTGCCGCCGAAACGAATGACGTCACCGCTCACGCCCAAGCGAAATTAAAACGCAAAGGATGTGACTGGATTGTGGCCAATGATGTCTCCGGCGACGTCATGGGCGGGGATCATAATACGATGATTTTAGTTACGCCCGATGATACGCACGCCATGCCTAAAATGAGCAAAGCCGATGCAGCCCGTAAATTAGCACAGAAAATAGCAGAGCATTTTTCATGAAAATTGAATTTAAAAAATTAGACCATTTCGGCGATCTTCAAATGCCGCATTACGCAACAGCCCTAGCGGCGGGCGCGGATTTGCGCGCGGCTTTGCCCGAAGATGGCCCCGTAACGCTGGCCCCTGGCGAGCGCAAATTGATCGCGACGGGTCTGGCCATGGCTTTGCCGGATGGGTTTGAGGCGCAGATTCGCCCGCGCTCGGGACTGGCGTATAAGCACGGGATTACGGTGCTTAATTCGCCCGGGACAATTGACGCCGATTATCGCGGTGAGGTCAAAGTGCTGCTGATTAATCACGGTCATGAGGACTTTGTCATCACGCGCGGCGAGCGCATCGCGCAAATGGTCATCGCCCCCGCGCTGCAATATGAATTTACGGTCGTCGAGATCTTATCCGATACAGTGCGCGGCGCAGGCGGTTATGGCTCTACGGGGACGGCGTAATGCAGGATTTATCTGGATATTGGTCGGGGCAATATTTCTATGGCGATAGCCGCCCGCCTGTGGATTTTGACATTGAGCTGACGCATATCGCCAGTAAATTATCAGGCATCATCACAGAGCCCAATAGTTTTGAGCCGGGCGGCGGGGCGCTGCTGTCCGCTGATATTACGGGCGCGCTAGCGGGCAGCGTCGTCAAATTCATCAAGAGTTACAAAGGCGGTCACGATGTGCGTTATGTCGGCCAACTCTCGCCCGAAGGCGATGTCATAACAGGGGACTGGACCATCATTAGCTATGGCGGAAGCTTCGCCATGCGCCGCGATCTAGGACGTAAGGATGAGGTTGAAATGCTAAGACGCGTCGTTGTGGATCAAAACGCCTACTAAAGCGTCGAAGGCAGCCCAACGACAGCCAGTTTTGTCCCATCGGGGCTAACGGCGAGACGATTTGCGTCTGTGATATTAAATTCCGATAGGTCCGCGACTTTGACCCAGCCTTCATTGTTGCCTTCGCGCCAATGATACAAAACATCGTCTTCGATGATTAGGATCGCGCCATCAGGCGTCCAGCCATAATTGGCATTGCTGCCTTTAATCGGCGTCAGCGGGCGCACGGATTTTGTCGCCGGATCAAGTTCCTTAATCCACACCTGTCCATTGCCTTGGCGGTGCACAAAGCTAAATTTATGAGTGCTGTTCGGGATGACATAGGGCGTGGAGGGGACGGCGTCGCCGGAAATATATGTCGTCTGCGCCGCGTCCTTGCGCGCAAGCGTGATGTTGAATCCGTAGCGCGACCAGAACAGCACATCATCGGTCTGCGGGTTCCAGCTATAGTACCCAACAGGCTCGCGTAGCGCCGCAGCGGGCAATAATTTTATTTCGATTTCGGAGGCGTCACGGCGAATATACATCACATTTTGCGCCGCGCCCGGGCCATCATTGACGTAGGAAATGGTTTGATTATCGGGTGAGGCAACAGGGGAGAACTCATTCGTTTCTGTTTGCGTGATTTGCTGCGTCGTGCCGCTCGATAGGTCATATTCCCAAATATCCGTTTGATAGTCATCTCCGCGCGCATAGAGGAATGACGCGCTATCGGGGGTAAATCTGGGTTGATTATCATAGCCCGTGCGTGTTGTTACATTGCGGGCATTACTAATAGTGAGGGTATCGCCCATCTCTAGGTCAAAGAGAAAAATTTCAGTCTCCGGGAGATTGGCTTTCTGGCGCGGCTCATCGTCATGCGCTGCGGCGGGCAGGGCGATGAGAAACGTAGCTGCGGCGAGGGTTTTTAGATATTTCATAATGTGCTCCCAGGTTTGTCGGGAGGGTATGACGGGAGTTGGGAGAGGGCAAGGTATGTGGTCGAGGGCCCGTGCAAAAATAAAAACCTGAAATATGACGACATTGCTTCATTTATTAGATCCTTCAAAAATTTGTCCCCCGGACAAATTTTATGAAGGATGGTGCGCGATACTGGGATTGAACCAGTGACCCCTACAATGTCAATGTAGTGCTCTCCCGCTGAGCTAATCGCGCTTATCCATTCGATAATGCTTACGGTAATGTCGTAAACAGGGAAGCGGTCATATATCGCTGCGCGCGGGTGCGCGCAAGGCTAAATGACCAACTATTACAGTCTAATATTAAGCGGCAATGACGCGATCAATTTCGCCGACAAGCTGGCGCAAATGCACGGGCTTGGACAGCACCGTTGCGCTCTTGGCTGTGGCGGGGTCTTGCATGGCCACAGCGGCAAAGCCTGTGATGAACATGATTTTGATCCCCGGTGATAATGTTTCGGCTTGTTTGGCCAGTTCAACGCCATCAAGGCCGGGCATCATGATGTCGGTCAAAAGAAGGTCAAAAGCCCCATCCGCAAATTTTAACGCGCGCAAAGCCCGCTCGCCATCACTGCAAGCAATGACGTGATGACCGGCTTTTTCGAGCGCTTTTTCAAAAAAGCGCCGCATTGCGTGATCATCTTCTGCGTATAATATGGTTGCCATGAATTTAGTCTCTTCCCGATTTACGGCCTTGCACCCCTTAGCAAACCCTGTTGTCCCGCATTATTACATGTGCGGTTGATGGTGATACGCATTGCAAATGCCTCGCCAGTTGACGGGACTATCTAGGGCGAGCATGAATAAATTATGACTAATATACGATTTCCGTTCGCGAAAACGCGCCCCGGTGACAGGCTTTCGCGCATAGACAATGCGATTGACCCCGTATGGCGCATTTATCGCCCTGCTGGGACTGCCGGACCAGTGATATTTGCATCGCCCCATAGTGGCCGATGTTACCCCAAAGCGTGGCTTGAGGCGTGCCATATGCCGGCTGCAAAATTGCGATCCGTCGAAGATGCCTATGTTGACCAATTATTTTCACAAGTACCAAACCATGGCGCGCCGCTTTTGCGAGCACGCTTTGCGCGTAGTTTTGTGGACGTCAACCGCGCGCGCTCTGATTTATCCTTAGTGCAGCGCCCGGATATGTGCGGTCCGGAGTCTCCGCGCGCCCGCGCCGGATTGGGCGTTATTCCGCTCTCTATTGGCCTTGATATGCCCATATATAAAACGCCGCCCAGCCAAGCTGAGATCACGCATCGCCTGTCCCATTACTATGACAACTATCACGCTGCGCTGGAGGGATTAGTGGATGCCGCGTTGCGCACCCATGGTCAGGCTTTGCTGATTGATTGTCACTCTATGCCGGGGACGGGCGCAATGGGGGCCAAGCGCGCGGACTTTGTGCTGGGCGATTGTTATGGGATGTCCTGTGATAATGCTATTTTGCGCCACGCTGCAGAAATATTGCGCGGCATGGGCTACCGTGTGGGGATCAATCATCCTTATGCGGGAGGCTATATTACGCAGCGTCATGGACGCCCGCATGAGGGGCGACACGCGCTGCAGATTGAAATAAGCCGCGCCTTATATATGAATCCGGTTACGCTAAGGCGCGCGGCTAGCTTTGACCGCCTG
>CALKXN010000354.1 GCA_938003555.1 uncultured Robiginitomaculum sp.
CCGAGGATGGGCATTATCTCTCGCTTGATCCGCCCTATCGCACGGCCAATACGCCGATCACATCGACCATGGAGCTGCGCGCCATTCGCGGTTTTGATACAGAGACTGTGCAGACCCTTCGCCCCTATATTTGCGCGCGCCCTGATCCGGCGCAGTCCAAAATAAATATTAATACGCTGTCTGCGGCTCAAGCGCCTTTGCTGGCGGCATATTTGGGCGGCGTGGATTGGCTT
Source organism: uncultured Robiginitomaculum sp. (assembly GCA_938003555.1). Taxonomy (GTDB): domain Bacteria; phylum Pseudomonadota; class Alphaproteobacteria; order Caulobacterales; family Maricaulaceae; genus Robiginitomaculum. The sequence continues at coordinate 234 of CALKXN010000354.1, forward strand.
CCTGCCGCGCAGGATTTGATTTTAAACCGCCCTGCAGGCGGCTATGCAGATATGAATGTTTTACGCCAGCAGCCCGCCCTGCAAGGCCAAGATTTGCGCGATGCCGACATTGACGCTTTAATCTTTGCGCCAAATTACATATGGGTCGAAGCACAGATCCGCCAAGGAGACATTATGCGCTTGCGCAGTTTTGAATTTGATATTCGCCGCGGCGCGCCGCGGCGCATTGTGCGCCGGCGCGGCGCCGAGGGGCTACGCCCGATTGCGCCGATCAAAACACAGGGCGCGCCATGAGCGGCGGCTATCTCTTTATTTCGGAACGCGCCGCGCAAAGCTGGCTATGGCTCGCCGATGGCGCGCGTCAGAGCGAACTTATCGAAGGAGCGGGCAAGGCTGCGCTGGGCGCATCACTGACATCTGCGCCTACCGTAATTTTCCCCGGGCAGCTTGTCGCGACATTGCGCCAAACCTTGCCTAAATTACGCCCATCTGAACTGCGCGAGGCCGCGCGCTTTGCCGCCGAAGACAGTCTTGGCACATCCGCCGCGCAGATTCATATTGCGCTTCCCGCGCGCGAAGGCGGCTTGACGCTGGCCTGTGACCGCGCTGCATTATCGGAGCATATTGAAGCGCTCTCGGCGGCGGGCATTACGCCGCGCGCCATTTATGCTGATTTTGACTGTCTGCCCAAAGATACTTCGCCTGTGCAATTCTTTGAGCAAATCATCGTCTCCGCGCCTGGCGCTTACACGGATGATGCAGGCTGGGACGCAGACATTACGGCGCGGGCCACCCCTGTTGACGCGGCGCAGCTTGCGGCTCTGTTTGAAACCTCCGCCGCGACGAATTTACGCCAAGGTGAATTTGCCCTGCGCCGCGCCTTATTTGGCGCAAGCAAAGGCGGACTTGCGCCGTGGCGCGCCGCCGCCGCTGCGCTTGTTTTTACGGGCCTCGCCGCGCTTCTGTTTGATGTGTCCAAAGTGCGCGCCGCGGCGGCGCAGACAAAAGACCTTAAGGCGCAAATGACGCAGATATACACGGATGCAACTGGTGAAGCTCCGCGCGGCAATCCCGCGCGTGAATTGCGCAAGCGCCTTGATGGCGGCGCGCAGGTGACTTTGGGCTATTCGCAGTTGGCGGGAATGGCGCTGGCCTCCGCGCAGTCCATTGACGGGGTTAGCGTCGAGACCATGCGGTATGACGCGCAAAATAGCCGCCTTATTTTGACGCTTAATTATCCAGCCTTTGAAACGGCGAGCGCCTTTCAGGCCGCTGTGAAATCGCGCGGCGGCGCGCTGTCCGTGGGCGGCGTCAGAGAACAAAATGGTGTATTGGTCGGCGAAGCGGTCTTGACTGGAGGCGGATCATGAGCGCCCTAAAATTTATGGAAAATAGAGAACCGCGTGAGCGCTTGCTCGTTTACGGCGCGGCGGGGTTAATTGGACTATTCATTTTGCTCCAATTTATCCTCATGCCTTACCTGTCCTATCGCGGCGAGGCGGCGCTGGCGCTGCAAAAGACGAAACAAGATTATGCATTTGTCGCAGGCAATGCGCCGAGCCTAAATAATACAGAATCAACCGGCGCGCCGCGTCAGGCTTTTTCGCGCGCGATTTTGATCTCCAAAGCCCGCGAGATGAACCTCAATATTAGCCGCGTTCAGCCCGGATCAAATGACACCGTTACCGTCTGGTTTGAAGATCAAAGCGCGGCGGATGTTTTTGCCTTTATGCGCTCTATTGAACGCGGCTATGACACGGATATTGATCAAGTGATTATTGGCCGCGCGGGCAATGGCGTGGTGAACGCTCAGATTACCTATGAGCTATCTGTCAATTAATGCGCGCTTTGACTGTTATTGCGGCGGTTGGCGTGGCGCTCTGTGCTGTGATTGTACATTTCCCCTCTGCATGGGCGGCAGGGTTATTCGCGCCTGATGAGATCAAATCTAGGGCTAAATTTACAGGCACGATTTGGCGCGGCGCAATCATACCGAATGCGGATATTGGCGTTGGAGCGATAGCCTATAGCGTTGACGCAAAGACGCTGTTGTCGCGTGAAAACTACATTACATTTAGTAGCGATGGGACGCCTCAGATTTCGGGGAAAGGCTCGCAGCGTAAATTAAGTCAATTTCGCCTTACCGGGCCGCTCCAAAGCTTCAAACCGTCCGACCCCCGCTTTGCCGGATTTCTCGGGGATATAGACATTGAGATGAGCGATTTTACCTTTGACCCCTTTTGCGCTTCGGGGAGCGGCACGGCGCGCACGGATATTTTGGCGCGTAATACCGATTATCTTGGCTGGAGCGGGCCAAAGCTTTCCGGTCCCGTGACGTGCCGCGAAGAAGGTTTGCTGATGGCGCAGCTTTCCGGCGCGAAAGGGGGGAGCCGCATTGAGGTGACGTTGCAGCTTTCGGGCAATGGCACCTATCGCGCCGATATTGTCACGATCAATCCCGATGCTGAAATTATGCCTTATCTGCAAAGCTTTGGCTTTCGCGGAAATGGCCAGAGTCTGACCCTATCGGAAACCGGAAATTGGCGCTAAGAGCGGATATGGATTTTCGGCTTATCACATTCATCGCAGCCCTTATGCTTAGCGGCTGCGCGGCGGTTCAAGGCGTAACGCGCCCGCCTGAAATCTCATCTAAAACTGCGCTTAATCAACTTGCGCCGCAGGATTTAAAACGCGGCGATTGCGCAATGTTCGTGTGGGAGCGCGCCGCGCCAAACCGTTTTATTTTATTTACCCGCGCCCAAACTCAATCCGGCGTTTGGTATGATGGCGCGCAAAGCCGCGCTGTCACAATCACCTCCGAAGCGGGGGAACAATCGCAGCGGCAAAGCCCGGCGCAAGATCTATCTGCGGGCGATAAAATATTGGGCCTCTCGCTCAGCGGGGCGCAGGCCATTACCGATGGCACGCGCTATAAGGAAGGCGTGCTGCGCGTTAGCGGCGGGCCGGATTGGGACCGCGTTATCCCTGTCGTGGGCCTATCAAGCTGCGGGCGCTAATAGCCGGACAGGCTTAGCGCGAGCCACGTTATAAAAATCCCAAAACTTAAAAACGGCCCAAACGGTAAGTGACCGCGATCTCCGCGCGCCCGCACGCTGGGCAGCATTAGCGCGGCCAAAGCGCTGGCGCTGGCGATCAGGACGATAAAGGGCAGGGCAAAGGCCCCGCACCACGCCCCGCCCGCCGCAAGGAGCTTTGCGTCTCCGCGCCCAAGTCCGTCGCGGCCGCGAATTTTTTTATACCCTAATTCCAAGGCGACAAAGACCAGATAACCAAGAGCTGCGCCAAGGGCTGCGGGGAAAATATCTCCGGCGATCAACTGATAGATCAAACCTGCTGTAAGGAGCGGGAGGGTATACATATTGGGCAGGCGAAATGTGCGCCAATCGATTACAGACAGAACGATAAGGCCGGCGCATAAAACCGCGCCTGCGCCCATATCCAATATGCTTAAATTATTCAGTGAAAGCCCGTTCATAACTCTCGCTTAATCAGCGCCTGCGCCGCGCGCAAGCGCATTGATAATATGGCGCGCGCAGGCTAGAGCCTATCTATGGCACAGACGACATCATCACCGCGTAATCCGCGCCTGCTGGCCCGCATCATAGCCGGGCTGATTGCGCTCTTTGGGCTTTATCTTTTGGTGCGCGCGATCATGCTCCTCGCTGCGCCAAGCGCGCATTGGGTGCAGCCTGATGTGAAGGCGCGCAGCGCGCAAAATGCGGCTGTTACAGCCGCAGTCGCTGTCGACCCGAATTTTGACCCCTTTTACCGCGATAGCGCCAAGGCTGCGCCGCGGCAGGATTTTGAAGACGCGCCGGAAACAACGCTTAATCTGAAGCTTCTGGGCCGCATTACGGGCGAGGGCGGAAGCGCGATTTTAAAGACGCCCGATGGCAGCGAGCGCGGCTATAGCGTCGGCGAAGAGATTATGTCCGGCGTGACGCTGGAGGCGATCAATCCGAGTTATATTGTGATTTCGCAAAATGGCGCGCTGGAGCGCCTGACGATTGAGGATCGGGGCGGCGTTATGAGCGTGGTCGAGCCCGAGGCTGAAATTGATCTGGATGAAATTGACGATATTGATTTCAACCCCGCGCAATTTTTATCGGAAATGCAAATCACGCCTGTTTTAAAGGATGGCCGCATTACGGGCTATCGTATCCGTCCGCGTCTTCCTGCGGCTAATCTTGCGCAATATCAATTGCAAAAGGGGGATATTATTACGGCGATAGGCGGGCAGAATATTACCACAGGTCGCCCTGATTTCGGCCCGCTCTTGCGCAGCGCGCAGAGCAAAGGGCGTTTGGACTTTACTGTGCTACGCAACGGGCAAGTGATGACTATTTCGACCCCCATTGAATAATCCACCCTGTGATTGCTGACCCTATTTTCTGGATTTGCGCCGTTGCGGCTGTGCTGATTACAGGTATCTCCAAAGGCGGGCTGGGCGGTATGGCCATCTTTGCTGTGCCGTTAATGGCGCTCACCATTTCCCCGGTTCAGGCGGCGGGAATTATGCTGCCCATATTGATTGCAATGGATGTGTTTTCTGTTCGCGCTTATCGCAAAGACTTTTCTAAATCTGTCGTGATGCAAGTTCTCCCTGCCGCGATTATCGGCATTGGCGCGGGCGCGGTGCTAGCGAAATATTTTAACGACGATCATATTCGCATTTTGGTCGGCCTGATCGCGCTGGGCTTTGTGATGTATAAAGGCGTAGGCGGCGTTCGAAAATCAGACACATCATCATGGCTAAAAGATAACCCGCTGGCCGCCGCCATTGCTGGATTTTTTGCAGGGCTAACAAGTTTTATGGCGCATGCCGGCGGCCCGCCCTTTAAGATATATGCTTTATCTCAAGGCTTAACGCCGCGCGCCTTTGCGGGGTCTGCGGCGGTGTTTTTTGCGGTCGTCAATTTAGTGAAACTCGCGCCCTACGCCCTACTCGGGCAACTTGGGTTTGAGAATTTAAAAATATCTCTCATCCTCATCCCGCTTGCGCCTCTTGGCGTATGGGCGGGCGTGTGGATGGTGCGCCGTATTGATCACGGCCTGTTTTACAAAATTATGTATAGCTTATTGTTCGTCGTTGGCTTGCGCCTTTTATGGACGGGTTTGACTTAGAGCGCGTCAGCGCAGGCCGCCGCGCTGGCCCAGGCCCATTGGAAATTATGGCCGCCCAAATGGCCTGTGACGTCCACCACTTCGCCGATGAAATATAACCCGTCAATATTTTTGGCCATCATGGTTTTTGAATTAAGCGCGTGGGTATCAACCCCGCCTAGCGTGACTTCGGCCTTACGATAGCCTTCGGTTCCGGCAGGGCGAAGCGTCCAGTTTGAAATCGTCTCGGCAAGGTTGATGAGCGTATCATCTTTCATATCCGCCAGTCGTTTTGCGCCTAAATCTGCCGTGAAATATTCAGCGAGGCGTTTGGGCATAGAATCAGCCAAGAGGCTTGTGATGTTTGATTTCGGGTGGTTGCGCTTTGCCGTAAGCAAGAGCGTCTGCGCCGCGCCTGGGTCAAGCAGTGCAATATGCATCGCCTCACCGGGGGCAAGGTAGCTGCTGATTTGCAGTATGGCGGGACCGCTCATGCCGCGATGGGTAAGCAGTATCGCTTCATTAAATACGGCGCTCTGACAGGAGACGCGCGCAGGGGCGGCGGTTCCGGCGAGGGCTTTTAATTTGTCGTCTTGCTCTCCGGTGAAAACAAGCGGGACAAGGCCGGGGCGCGTTTCGGTCAGCGGGACGCCAAATTGCTTTGCGATTTTATAGCCAAATCCACTCGCGCCCATTTTCGGGATCGACAACCCGCCCGTGGCGATAACGAGATGTTCAGACGTAAAAGTTTGACCCAGAGTTTCGACATTATACTGACCATCATGACTCACGGATTTAATCTCTGTGGAGAGGCGAAGATCAACCCCGCCCTTTTTGCATTCTGTAAGCAACATATCGATGATTTGCTGGCTGGACTCGTCACAAAAGAGCTGACCGAGTTGCATCCCCGTTTGGTGTTTTTCATGCCACGCTATGCCGTAACGCTCGACCAGCGCGATAAAGTCATAGGGGGTAAATCTTGACAGGGCGCTTTTGGGGAAATGGGGATTGGCGGAAATAAAATTATCCGGCCCGCTATGCATATTGGTGAAATTACATCGCCCGCCGCCGCTAATGCGGATTTTCTCGCCGGGCTTTTTGGCGTGATCCAGCAGGAGCACGCGCTTGCCCCGCGCCCCCGCGCGCCCCGCGCAAAAAAGCCCCGCCGCGCCTGCGCCAATAATGATGACATCGTAATTCATAGGGCGGGCTTATACGGTTTGACCGCGCGGCGGAAGCGGTTTCAGGCTGGGGCGTTTGCTTTAGGGATTGGCGAGCCGCGTAAATTTATGACATAGGCAAGTTATGACACCACCGGCCCAATCCATACTTCGCTACCGCCCCGAGCTGGACGGCCTTCGGGCCGTTGCTGTGCTGGGCGTTTTTGCGTTTCACCTCTTGCCGAAATCTATTCCTGGCGGTTATCTGGGCGTGGATGTTTTCTTTGTCTTGAGCGGGTTTTTGATCACGGCTTTGATTATGAAATCAGCCGCCGATAAATCTTTTTCATTTTTTGATTTTTATATTCGCCGCGCGCGGCGCTTGCTGCCTGCGCTGATTGTGGCCGTTATATTCACGCTCCTTGTCGCGGGTATTATATTTAGTCCGGAGCATTATAAGGCGGCAGGGCAGTCCGGAATTTACGCCTCGCTCGGCGTGGCCAATATTCATTTCTGGCTTAGCACCGGATATTTTGACCTTGCGACTTCGGTTAAGCCCTTCATCCATTATTGGTCGCTGGGCGTTGAAGAACAGTTTTATTTGATTTGGCCTGCGCTCTTAGTTTTTGGCGCGGCGATATTTGGGCGGGCCGGAAAATTAGGCCTATTGGTTATTTTATCCCTCATCAGCTTCGGCGCGATGGTGTGGGTGCAAATCAATCACTATGACGCCGCGTTCTATTTGATGCCGTTTCGCATATGGGAATTTGGGGCAGGGGCCTGCCTTGTCTTTATAGGCTCAAAACGGAGTGATGACGGCGCGGCGGCGAAGAGCCTGCTTGGCGCAGTTTTAACCCTAGCGGGATTGGCGCTCATTCTGGCTAGCTTTTGGTGGGGCGTGAAGATTGATAATTTAGCCGCGCTTTTACTTGTCCCCGTGGCCGGAGCCGGGATGATTATTGCGGGCGGGCTTAATATTGTGTCCCGCGCGGTGCTTGCCAATCCTGTCTCGCGCTTTCTGGGTAAAATATCCTATTCGCTTTATCTGTATCATTGGCCCGTCATCATATTTGCACGGTATATTTTTGGCGCAGATTTGTCGCCTGTGATCTTGATTGGCGTTATTGTGATTGCAACGGGCCTCGCCTATTTATCCTATCGCTTTATTGAAACGCCTTTTCGCAAAGGCTGGACAGCTTCGGCGGCTTTGGACCGCATGGCTGTCCCGGCCGCGCTTGCGCCCATCATCCTTGGCATTGTGTTTACAAGCAGTCATATTTGGAATCAAAGCGGCTGGGCGTGGCGCTTGTCACCGGAGCTGCGCAAGGTTGTT
>CALKXN010000355.1 GCA_938003555.1 uncultured Robiginitomaculum sp.
AAAACTGTGATTACGGCGCGCAAATTTGTCGAGCTTGGCGGGCTTGAGGATCTCGTCTCGCAGCTCTCTGAGGTCGTGGAGATTATCTATCTCGAAGATCTGCGCACGCAAATTGGCTTTAGCGCAAAAATGCGTGCCGTAATGGGCCCTGTCATGCCCGCTCTATTTGCCCCGCGCCCCAGCCCAGACAGTACAGGCGTGATATTGTTTACCTCTGGCACCGAGGGCAATCCCAAAGGCGTCGTGCTGACCCATTCCAATATTCTGGCTAATATTGAACAGATTGAGCAGCATGTAGAACTTCTTCCGACAGATATATTCTTTAATCCGCTGCCGGTCTTTCATTGCTATGGCTTAACGGCGGGAACATTATGGCCCATCATTAGCGGACACCCCGCCGTATTGCATCCTTCGCCGCTGCAAACTAAAAGCATCGCCCAGCGCATAAAAAGAACGCAGGCCACGGTGCTGTTTGCGACCGATACATTTCTCAAACAATATATGCGGGCCAGCAAAGGTGACGGGCTACGTAGCGTGCGTATTGCCGTTTGCGGCGCGGAGCGCGTGCGCGAAGAGACCCGTAAAATCGCTGAAGAGCGGTTCGATATGGAAGTCCTTGAAGGCTACGGCGTCACGGAATGCGCGCCTGTTTTGGCCGCAAATCAACCCGGCGATATTCGCGCGGGCACAATCGGTAAAATGCTGCCCGGAATTGAAACGCGCATCGAGCCCGTCGAAGGATTGGAAGAGGGAGGACGCCTTTGGGTGCGCGGGCCAAATATTATGAAGGGCTATATTTCCGCTGATAATCCGGGGCAGCTTGTTCCGCTTGAGGGCGGCTGGCATGATACGGGCGATGTCGTGTCCGTGGACGAAGAAGGCTATTATGTTATTCGCGGGCGCATTAAACGTTTTGCTAAAATTGGCGGCGAAATGGTGTCGCTGACTGTGGTTGAAAACTGCGCTGCTGCTGTGTGGCCCGATTATATGCACGCCGCCGCGTCGATACCGGACAGCCGCAAAGGCGAGCAGATTATCCTGTTGTCAGAACATCAGAGCCCGAAACGTCAAGAGCTTTTGCACTGGGCGCAAACCCACGGCGTTCCCGAAATTGCTGTGCCGAAAAAGATCATTTCGGTGAAGGCTATTCCAGTTCTTGGGACTGGAAAACTCGACTATGTCGCGATCACGAAAATGGCGCATAACAGTGTTCAGGCGTAATCTCGCTAAACCGAAACCTTATTTTTGTTCAGCTTAGGGTAACACAAAGGTTAATGCGAAATTGAAAAATCTCCCATAAATGCGGGAATTAATCTTAAAGGTGTTAAGAGTTACGCTTATTAAAACCTTAAATTTATAGCGTTATGTTGAGGCGTCCACAAAAGGGAGTTCAACATGTCATTCAAATCTTTCACGACGACGACGCTTATCACAGCAGGATTGAGCGCCGCGCTTTGCGCGCCGCTTGCAGCTCAGAACGCTGATCAAACTGAGACCGCCGCGCAAAAGATCACCCCCGCTGAAACGCGCGGCGTCGTTCGCATCACAAAGCCTATCCCCTATTGGGTTGATGCAGATAAATTAAGCATCCGAAATAATCCCGTTGCAGGCGATGTCACGGGCGTTCTGAATCTAGGCCATAAAGTCAAAGCTTATACGCGTTTTGAAAATTGGGTTCGCATTAGTCCCGATAATAAACCCGAAGCTTGGGTCAATACAGACTTTCTGACGACGCAAGAGGTGAGCTGGGCAAATTATAGTTTTTCCGGCCGCAAAGATCGCCGCGTGAATTCCCGCCGCGTCAAGGCCTTTGATGTTGATCTGCGCCGTATAGAAGTTGAAAGCGACTCAAAGGCACGCATCGTTGCTGCGCGCATAACGGAACTGCCTAATCGCAATCGACTGATTACGACCAAGCAAAGTTTCCGCGAGGGGCCATATTTTGAAAAACGGCTTGTCTCTTGCGGTGCATCCGGCGATGCAACAGGGCAGCAACTGGTTGCGGAGGGCCACACCTATCTCATGATGGATCGTGATGTCCGTGCCCGTAATGTCGCCGCTTTAACCCCAGCGAAAATCAGCGCGGACACAACAGATATCCAAACTGCGGTCGCTAAATTTGCCTGCACAAATTTGCCGAATTAAAGGTCGTTATCTCTCTAATTCATTAGCATCAGCTTGAGCGATAAAGGCTGATGCTGTGACTTGGCGTCTTTGCGAAATTTAAACCCTGTCTGTTAAGGAAATCGAAGAGGAATAGACGTAAAGTTGAATAAATAAATGCCAGTGAGGTAATTCTGGGGCGCATTTGTTGTAACATTATTGAATTCGAATTTTTCACGCTGGGAAATGAGTAACGGCTCTTATGGGCCAGCTCAAAGTGATGGAGGAGTCGAATGAGGCCTGACCACAACCGTATAAGTGACAATGTGCACCGTATTTGTAAAACAATTCGGAGCAAATATTGTTACTCCAGCGCGCTCATGCGGGGTGCATTTAGCGTCGTTGCCCTAATATCCATATCCAGCGCGGCGCAGGCGCAGTCCACAGGGCCCGTCTTTGATTGCGATGGCCTCGCCTATACCGTGATTGGCAAGCCCTCAGTGCTTAACAAACTTGATCCTGCTACCTTGATTGAGACGCCTATCGGAGCATTACCTATTGATTCGAATGCGATAGGATTTAACGCTTTTGACGGTTATATTTATGGCCTGTCGGGCAAAAACATCATCCGAATAGATGCAAATGGAAACACCGAAAATTTGGGTGAACCAACGGGGCCAGGTAACTTTAAACCGAGAACAGCAATGGGTACACTCGATACGCTCGGGAATTATTATCTGATTAGTACCTCTCAGATTTTCATTGTCTCCATCGGAAATAACCCCGCTGCGGGCACACTAACATATACAGCCGTCACAAGATCAGGAGATATATCAACGCCGAATGATTTGGCCTTTAGTACGGTTGACGACGCCCTATATGGCACGACAAAAATAGGCCTTATCCGCATAGATCCGAGCTCCGGCATAGGGTCAGTTGTTGCCACCACAGGGATTGCTCTGAAAGGCGCGGGCGGGGCGTGGTCAACCTCAAGCGGGACGGCCTATTTTTACGCAAATGGTCCGGGCGAGCTTTATTCTGTAGACCTAACGCAGTCTCCGCCTGTTGTCGCCTTTGCGGGCAACGTTCCAGCAAATAAATCTTTTGATGCAACGGCTTGTACGCCGCCGCTTTTGACCAAGAAGGCGAGCTTGCTCGAAACACCGGCCGGCAGTAGCTATTCTTATACTTACAATATCAGTAACGCCTTTGGGACGAATGCCCTGCTCAGCTTTTCCGATGTCCTGCCCGCTGGCATTACCTATGATAATGTCACGCTGTCGCCCTCTAATCCGGGCGGAGGCACAGTGACAACATTTGACTCGACCAACCTTGAGATTGTCGGCATGTCCGTTCCATCTCTCGGGGAGCTGACATTTGAAGTCACTGTCGATGTTGGGTCTTCGGTTGCAGGGGGAACGCATATTGATAACCAAGCCAATATCACATTTGGCGGCAATATTTTCCTCAGTGATGACCCCTCGACAGGCCCTTTCCAAGATCCGGCACGGGTCACAATTACTGCGCCGGACATTGTGGCGCAAGATGATGATTTCACAGCTTCGCCAATTGCGCCCGGCGGTTCAACGCCCTCTGTATTCGCCGGCGATTCCATAGGCGGAAATCCCGCAACATCATCCAATGTCAGCGTTAGCCTTACAGATGTCGACGGCTTAACCGGAGCAACGATCAACCCTGACGGGACGATAGATATCCCTGCGGGTGCTTCGGCCGGCACATATGTGCTCACCTATGAAATATGTGAAAGCCCGAGCGGCACGCCATGCACCAGCGCAACGGTCACCATCACCGTTTTGGCGCCAAGTGCTGACCTGTCCATTACCAAGACCAACACGCCTGGCGTAAATACTGACATCGACCAAGCTTCCGATACGGTGACCTCAGGACAAAGCACGACTTACACATTGGTTGTGACAAATAATGGCCCTGATGGCGTTACGGGCGCAGTGGTCACCGATACGCCGTCCAGCGGCTTAACATGCAGCGCCGCTGACGCCGTAACGCTTACAGGGGATGGCCTGCCCGCAGGAACATTCACGATTGCTGATCTGACAGGGGCCGGAATAACGCTTGGCGCGCTATTGGATGGGCAATCCACGACACTTACCTATTCTTGTGACGTGAATTAACGCCGTCTCATTTAAACGCCCGCATTACGTTTCGTTCGTCTCGCGTAAACGCCCTTAATTACGCGTGCGAAGTGCGGGGCGTCTTTGGGGGTAGCCGCCGGGGGCTTGCGGCTTCTGTTGTTGGGGTGATGTGTTTTGTGAATAAGGATTGGGCTGGGGCGCGTAGCCTTGAGCATACGGGTTAGGCTTTTGCTGCATTTGCGGGGCCGGGCGCGGCGCTGCGCCTCCGGGTTTGAGGGAGCCTTGAATGCGGGCCAAAACATTTGGGTTTTGCGCGTTTGGATTAACGGGTATGTGGCTCTGAGGCGCGCTAGCAGGACGAGGCATTTGCGCGGGCGCGCCAGACTTTTGAGCCTGATAGGCTTGCAGCGCGTCACGCGCACTACCTTGTCCAGTCTGCACAATATTTTGAGGCGTGCTCATCGGCAATGCGCCGCGCATAACAATCGCGTTTTGATCAGGGCCAGAGGGCTGCGCCATTTGCGGCTGCGGGCGATATTGAGGCTGCGGCGCGCGCATGGCCTGTTGGGGCTGTGCGTGTCTTTGGACAGGTCGAGTCTGGGCTTGCGGCGCTGCTGTGGCTAAAGATGGCGCAGGCGCGCTTCCGGGATTTGTCATTGCGCCGTAACTTCGCGAACCGCTGCGCATGGAGCGCATATAGGCCAGATTGTTTTCTGCGCTGCCAGAGTCAAGGTCTTGACGGGCAAGCGCTTCGGCTTCGTCATATTTCCCTTGCAGGCCCAAAACGAGGGCGAGATTTTGGCGTACGCCCGGAGAGGCGAGCGGGTTCGTCGCCGCGCGGCGCAGCCACATTTCGGCTGTGCGGGCATCGCCTTGCAGAGCAAAGGACAGGCCAAGATTGGCCATGATGCTGGGGTCATTTGGCGTGATTGAAAGCGCGCGGCCATAGAGCTCACGCGCGCGATCATATTGCGCCATCTGGTCATGGGACGCGCCAAGCAGTGACCATAAACGCGCATTTTGCGGGGCGCTGCGCACAGCAGATGATAAAGGTGCAATCGCTTCTTTGCCGCGCTCAAGCGCGATTAAATTCGCGCCATATTCCGCCATTAAATTCGTATCGCGCGGATACATGGCGCGGGCGGTTTGCGCAATTTCCAGCGCTTGGGCGGGATTGCCGAGACGGCGCAGGGTTGAAGACAGCTTAATGGCCGCCTCAAGATCGGCCGGGTTAAGATCATATTCGCGCGACCAAAATGCGGCTTGGGCGAACAGGTCTTGGGTCTCGACGGCTTCGCGGTCTTCTTGGGTGCGCTGTTGATAGGCGGCGGGGGTGAGGGTCTGGGCGGCTTCTTGCTCTGCTGGCGTATATTTCGTTGTTGAGCAGGCTGGCAGCATAAGCAGGGCCGCAAGCGCGACGCCTAGGCCTAATTTTGACTTAGAAATAGAGAAATTCGTCATGATATCGCCTCGATTTGCATTTCGTTAACATTTCTTGCTTCGGGTCAATAATTGGTTAACAAAGCTGCGCAAAACGGCGTTAAATCGATTAATTCGTGTTAACCGTATGCACAATATAACGCAGAAAGTATTTATGACCCCTTGGTTTACATTAGAGCGCAGTGACGACACGCTACCGGTATTCATTTCTCGCCCCGAAGACGTCGTGCATACGCTCGACGTCCTGACCGAGCCGCAGCGCGTCGCCGCCAGCGGGCGCGGCTTTACGGGCGAAGCGGGGGAGCTGGTAAAATTATATAGCCCCGAAGGTAAGATGATTGGCGTGCTCTACGGCGCAGGCGAGGTCGGAGTTGATGAGATTGGGCCGCTGGCCATTGGCCGCCTCGTGCGCCGTCTGCCGCAGGGCACATATATGATCGCGCTACGTCCTGTAGAGTGGGAATTTAACCTGATTGCGATGGGCTGGGGGCTGGGCGCTTATAAATTTGATCGCTACTTGCCAGAGAAAAATGTCCCTGCTCAGCTTGTATTGACTGAGAATTACACCCCCGAAGAGACTATTGCATTGGTCCGCGCCATTCACCGGGGCCGCGATTTAATCAATACGCCCGCCGGAGATATGGGGCCCGAAGAACTTCACGCCGAAGTCGAAGCCGTAGCGAAAACCTATAATGCAAAACTTAGCGCTGTTATCGGGGATGATTTGCTGACGCAAAATTATCCGATGATTCACGCCGTTGGC
>CALKXN010000356.1 GCA_938003555.1 uncultured Robiginitomaculum sp.
CCCAGTTGGAGCTGCGACTGTAGCAGAATTATCTGCGGTCTGCGCAAAGGCCGGCGTTGAGAGCGCCATCATCATTGCAAATGGCACTGCGCTCGTTAGCATTTTTCGCTTGGATGAACGTGTGTTCTTATCGATTTTTAACGTAATGGTTTCCATGATTAGTTCACCTCACAAGAATATGTTAATGTCGTGGATTGCCCATCTGCCAGCGTATCGAGTGTGATACCTGCCCCTGTGAGATCAGCGATTGTAAATGTGCCTGTCGGTACGCCATCACCTGTAAAGGTGACCGCATCTGTTCCCGTGCAAGTCAGGCCGCTTGACGGCGTATCGGTGACGAGAGCGCCAGTGACGCTGTCAGGACCGTTATTTGTAACGACGAGTGTGTAAGTCGTATTCTGCCCCGTTGTAACCGTATCAGAGGCTTGATCGACTTCACCGTTCACGCCGGGTGTATTTGTCTTGGTAATAGAGAGATCAGCGCTCGGCGCTTCAACCGTAATTGAAACGGTGGCAGTCGCGCAATTTTCTGGCGTAACGCCGTCTTCACAGACTTTATAAGTGAAAGAATAATCACCAGCTGCTGTTCCAGCGGCAATATCAACAGTGCCATCTTGGTTAAGCGTAAAGCCAGCCGGGAGATCCGCAGAGGACAAGGTCACATCAACTGGATCAACCGCTCCTGCATTGAACAAGTCACCGTCCAGAACATTAATAACGCCAGTCTGCGTCGTAGACGAATTAACGGGCGTAGCCAGTGTATCATCATCTGCCGTAATGAAACTCTGTAAGAGAGTAGGAGAACCGGTATCAGACGCTCCGCCTCCTGTTAAATCAGTGCGTGTTTCCCCAGAAGGGTCAACGCCTGACACTGTCGCCGTATTTTGTAGAGTTGACGGAGCGCTTGCATCATTTGCGTCCAAACGCACGGTAAATGTGACTGTCAAACTGTCGCCAACACCTAAGGCACCATCAGTGCCTGCAAATAGATTCGTATTGGTCGTTCCGTCAAATGCCGGCGATGCTGCGCTTGGAGCCGCAGCCGTAACATCAGTGCCGATAAGCGGCGTTCCCGTAACGTCGGTGACCGATACAGACGGAGCCACCGTTACAGATTTAAAGGCTGAACCGAAATTTGACGCCGCGCTAAGGGCATCGGTGATTTGAAGATTGTTTAAAGCGATATTGCCTTGGTTTTCCGCCGTGATCGTAATGGGCAGCGTAAATGTGCCATCCCCTAAATCTGTGGGCGTTCCAAATGTTTTTGTTGTGACAAGGGAATTGTCATATTGGCAGCTCACAGGAAAGCTTGTTTGGTTTCTGCGCTCAAAGTCGACAACCCAGGCATAGACGTAAACCACGCCATCCGCAGGGACATTAACATTATAGCTTTTATCGCCCGAAGTTCCGCCGTAAAATTCTGGTTCAAATGCTAAAACAGTCCCGTCACTTGCTCGTAATTCATAGACGTGGTGTTCAAAACGATTCGCGTCTCGAATAACGACAGTTCGTGTTGTATTGGGTGTAAATTCCAAACGTGTTGCCAATGTATAAGTTTCAGGATCAGCTACACCAAGGGCAAGTTCTGGCACTTGAACATTTCCGCTTTGGTCAATCGTACCTGTTGTCGGCGCGGGCGTGTCTGGATATAGCGGCGTGCCACTTGCATCAAATGCATAGCCGGCATCAACAAAGGCCGTTCCAGCATGAGCAGGATCACCCGTAGCTCCTGTAGGTGCAAACCTCCAAGACGCAAAATTAGCTTCACAAGCATTTGAAGGTTGCGCGAGCACATAAGGTGTAAACGTAGGTGCCGCAACTGTAATCGTTTCCGTAGCCGTCGGCGGCGTAAGCATTCCTGTGGTCGCGCTGCCATTTGCCGTTGCTGTGTTGGACACAGAATTACCTGCGTCACCGGGCACAATCAAATAATCGGCCGTAAATGTGATGACATCTAAGGGCGCCAGAACATCAAAATCATTATCCGCGCCATCATCGGAAGAGTTGCCCGAGTTATTGGTAAGGTTCCCAAGTGTAACCGTACCAAGAGAGCCCGCACCACCGTGAACATCATTAACTGTAACATTTTCGATGTTTACATTACCTACATTCGTGACCGTATATGTGTAGCTAACCGTATCGCCAATAGGAACATCCGTATCTTGAGATGCCAGCTTCGTAAGGGTCAAACCTGGTCCAGCAACAAATGGAGGCGGCGCACTCGCACAAGCCATTCCATCATGTACTGTTGAGACTGCAGCACTGAACGTAGCCCCAATAGTCGGATTCGTGCCTATGTTTAATATTTCATAATTTGTGCCGTCGGCATTCGCGCTAAAATAAACACTGCCATTACTTGCCCCCCAGGCTGCGCCAAAACCACCATTTGGCAGGCCAGTCACAGCAACACGGCGCGACACACCTGTTGTCAAATTATAAATCAGAACATCACCGTCACGGGCGCCCACAATAAACTCTTCGCCGCTAGACACAGTGTAGGCATAATCCAACGTAGGTTGCAAAGTCGCTGAGCCCGACGCAAGCGAGAAGGAAAGCGATCCCGTTGTTTTTGTCGTAACATCTATGAAGTTGAGCTTCGTACTATTTCCGCTATAGAAAAGGCGGTTCGTATCATCAAAAGTTCCGCGCGCTGAGGTGAAACCTATATCACCCAAACTTTCAATATTACCATCGCTACCAACACGAATGAGATGATTTAGAATTGTGCCTTCTTGGCCAAAACCATAAACATAATCATCATTCTCATTATAGCCTGTCCCGTTGTAAGCAAATTGATCAGGACCAATAGGATCGTATTGTCCGGTCACAATATTTAATTTTGCAAGTTGCCCATCAATTGTTTCGTAAAAACTCGATGTACAAGAAAATTCTGGTAATGTTGATTGGGCCTGCGCTGCCGTTGAAGCCAACATTCCGATCAGCACCGCAGGTGCAATTCTGGTTAAGGTGCTACTTAGCAAACATTTACGTTCAACTTTGCACGGTTGCTTATTCAAAGCAGAGACTAAAACTATAGGTTTTGAACTTAAAAACTGAAGAGGTCGCAATGAACTGCTCGTTAAATAGCGCCATTTATTGGCTGTGTTTCCACTTAAATATTTCGCCATCATTAGAGGTAAATTTAACTGCTTAATCATGCCAGCACTCCACGTTCATTCCTATTCCGGCCCAAAAGTGAGCCGATTTAATAATTTCAAATATGAGAATTGTGTTCTATGGCGCCCCGCCACACATCACCCTGCTTGTAAGTTTTCTTACTAAGAGGGTGCCTCATTCATCCTGAAGACAGATGTAAGGGAATATGCTTTCAGACTCGTTAGGAAGCATGGTTAGGATTTTATGAATCGTATTACTTAGTGAAATTGTGAAAAACGAATATGGTAAAATTAGTATAATAATAAATTTGGCAAGAGCGGCCCGTGCGGTGCAAAACCCCTTATATCGTCAGCTATAACTTACATATATGCGTCAAAACTTAGGGCCGCGGGCGGCATATTTTAATCACGTCCACGTTAAAACGCATGAGTCGAGCGCGGCCATCTTAGCTGCATTTTTTATTTTTCATCTTCCCCCCGCTTGAAAAATGCGTATGAATTTATAGTGGGCAACGGGGACACAGATATGACCGAATTAAATCAGCTGGACTGGTATAAATATTTCGAGCGTCACTCCAAGCGCAAAACATATGCGGCCGGAGACATTATCCAATTCCAAGAACAAGCGGTCCAAAATATTGGCGTCATTCTCTCCGGGCGAGCCTATGCTGTGGCTTATTCCATCGAAGGCGAAAGCACTTGGCTGGGTGAATATATGCCGGGGCAATTTGTTGGACTTATATCTTTATTGACGGATAAGCCGCTTAATTTTGAACTTCACGCCGATAGCGAATTAAGCGTTCAGCTTATGCCTGCGGCGCGTATGCAAACCTGTCTGTTGGATAATGCCGAACTTGCCAATGCAGCGGCGTGCGATCTTGCCCTGCGATTAAGCCATACATTATCTGGGTTAATTGATACGCATACTTTGTCGGTCAAAGGCCGCATCTGCGCTGAGCTATTACGGCTCTCCGCGCCCATTGGCGTTGAGCCTGATAAATATATTATACGCCCCGGCCCCATATTTGTTGATCTGGCGCGGCGCATTAATTCTACCCGCGAGACCGTGTCGCGGACGGTCAATGAATTAAAGAGAATGGGCGTTGTGTCCCGGCAACCCGGCGCGCTCATCATTCAAGACCCCGGCGCATTAGCCTCGGCCTTTCGTTAAACCGCGGACAAAGTGTAACACCGCAGAGGCGGCTGGCCATCATTAAGTAAGGATCCGGCAAATGTTACCGCCGCGCGCGCGGTGCCCGATACCATCACGCAGCCCGCTACCGCTTCGGTGACAAGGATTGAGCCGGCTGGACTTTGCGCAAATATCCGAGCGAGTCTGTCATCACTGCCCTTCAGGTCAAACGCCAAAGCAATAGTCGTGCGCTGTTCGGCCGTCATCTCCATTGCCTTTTGCAGCGCGGCATCGAGCGTTTCAAACAACATGGTCTCGCCTGTGGTCGATGCGATCATTTTGACAGCAATCGATTTATGCCGCGCGCTTTGTCCGGATGACGTCTCAGACTTTTTCTCAGGTAAACCGGATAGAGGCAAAATGATGTGCTCGAGATTGATATATTGCCATTGACGCGCAATTTCTTCGGTCATTGAACCCGCGCGCGCGCGGTCCCACAGCAAGGCTTGTGCTGCATGATTGTCAAAATGCCGGCTCTTTATAATCGCCTGCCCCATTGCAACGCGGCCTGCGAGTAATTGCATATCAGATTGCAAATAACCGCCTTCGCCCTCAAGCTCTGTCAGGCTCGCTGCGCCCTCCAAACAATCTTTATATCGCGTCACCCATGACGCTCCAAAGGGGGCGACGGATTGCGCAATAAAATCTTCGCTCTTGCAGGGCAAAATGACATGAAGCTGCGCGCCCTCATTGAGCAAACCTTCCGCGATGATTATATCTGCGCCCGCCGCAAGCGCCCCATATCCATAGCCAATATCATGGGCCTGTATTTTGTCCGACAAAGCCGTTTCAAGCTTGTCACCCGCATGGGTTAAAGGCGTAAGGCTTGAATCCCATATATGCCCGGCAAAGTGAACGGCGCGCGGCGGCGTAAATTCTTTCAGCCAATAAGCATCTTGGCCTCGCGCTTTTAAAATAAGCCGAAATTGCTTTAACGTTGTGGCATGAGCAGCATAATTGAGCGGATCAAATTTTATCGCCCCGCGCAGTGACAGCCGCGCTTTTTCAATATCGCCCTGCACTAAAAAACACTCCGCCCGCGTGGCTTCGACAAAGTAATGATCTTCGGGATT
>CALKXN010000357.1 GCA_938003555.1 uncultured Robiginitomaculum sp.
GAGCGTCTTGCATGGCATTACGATATAATCCGCGATCACTTTGCGTACGCGGGCCACGTACAGCAGGGCCTTTGCTCCGATTAAGCAGACGGAACTGAATGCCTGAAGCATCCGTAACTTTGCCCATAACCCCGCCCAATGCGTCGACTTCGCGAACCAGATGACCCTTGCCAAGCCCGCCAATTGCAGGATTACAGGACATTTCGCCGATGGTCTCGAGCTTGTGCGTCAATAATAGCGTATTAGCGCCCGCCCGCGCAGACGCGCTTGCAGCCTCACAGCCTGCATGGCCGCCACCAATAATGATGACGTCATATGTCGTATTTTCAATCATGGCCGCGCTATAGCAGATTTTAGCCCTGAGTCATTAGACTGAATCAGCCTTTGTTTACCGCTAAGCTACTTCCCAATACAAAAGCGCGAGAATATGCGGTCCAGCACAGCCTCAATATCCGCTTCACCCGCAAGCTCTTTTATACCATGCAAAGCCTGACGTAGATCATCTCCGGCAAGCTCCGGCGCGCGGGACAAGGCCAGCATAGCGCGATCAACAGCCTCTTTTGCTTTGACGGCGCAATCTCTGTGACGCGCCCGC
Source organism: uncultured Robiginitomaculum sp. (assembly GCA_938003555.1). GTDB lineage: Bacteria > Pseudomonadota > Alphaproteobacteria > Caulobacterales > Maricaulaceae > Robiginitomaculum. The sequence continues at coordinate 596 of CALKXN010000357.1, forward strand.
GTTAACCCCGCATCCTCAGTCATAGAGAACCGCTTTTGTAATATCTCAGTTAGGATAGATCGAGCTTTCTCGATACCCTCATCTGTCGTGGCAGATATGTGCTCGACATAAAATGTTCCACGTGAAACATCTTGCGGCTCTGATATAAAGAGATCGGCCTTATTCATCAAAACAACGTCTCCGGGCTGCAGAAGTTTAAATAGAGATTCCGCCTCGCCGTCCTGTTTGGTCAGATCAACGAGCCCAATGCGAAGATCAGCCTGACTGGCGCGCGCGCGCGCGCGGCGCACGCCTTCCGCTTCAATAACGTCCTGCGTCACGCGCAAACCCGCCGTATCGGAGATGCGAACCGGCAATCCGTCAATATTAAGATGCGCGTCCAGAATATCGCGGGTCGTTCCCGCAATAGAAGAGACAATAGCTGTGTCCTTACCTGTTAAGCCATTGATAAGTGTGGATTTTCCAGAGTTTGGGGCGCCTATTATAGCGATGTCTACTCCGTGCCGGATGGCTTCACCTCGGGCGCTTTCATCCAGCGCCTTTTGCAAGTCCAGAGACAAAGCCTTAAGGCCGGGCAGGGCTTTATGCGCAAGTTCATCAGGCACATCACCCTCATCAGGAAAATCAATTTCCCCCTCGATTTGCGCAAGGGCATCCAAAATTACATCCCGCCATGATTCATATGTATCGCGCAGCCCGCCATCCATTTGACGCAGAGCTTGGACGCGCTGCCGTTCTGTTTGCGCGTCGATCAAATCGGCAAGTCCCTCAGCCTCGGTTAAATCCATACGGCCATTTTCAAAGGCGCGGCGTGTAAATTCACCTGCCTCGGCCATGCGAAGACCCAGACCAAAAAGCACGCCCGCCAGCGCTTCAACGACCGCAGGACTGCCATGGACTTGGAGTTCCACCATATTTTCGCCCGTGAAACTGGCCGGAGCAATAAAGCGAAGCACCAAAGCTTCGTCAATTACGGCGGATGTTTCAGGATGACGTAACTTACGCAGGCTCGCAAAACGCGAACGGGGCAGGCCGCCGCGTAAAATTTTGCCTAGCACCTCATCTGCGCGCGGCCCTGAAATACGAATAATGCTTACGCCCGCGCGAGACGAACCGCTGGCCGGAGCAAAAATAGTGTCGCGATGGTGATTTTGGTTTATGGAGCTCATAACACCTTTTGAACACTGGAATACGAAATGAAAAGTACGCTTTTGAGTTTAACGCTGATTTTAGCTGTTTGCGCTTGCCAGCCAAGCGGCACAACGTCTTCAACCAAATCATCCCCCCAAATGCCTAATGCCCAAATCTCTTTCCCCTCTCTGTCCAGCGCTATGACATGTCTATCCGATAGCGGCCCCATACTCGCGCTGCACCGCGGCCGCGATAAAGGGAAAGACCAAGCCGAAAACGCGCTTCAAACTTTGGAAATCGCCTATGATAACGGCTTCATCATGGCTGAAATTGATGTCGCCCAAACAAAAGATGGCACATTATTCCTATTCCATGACGGCGTCTGGGACGAAAAGACGACAGGCAAGGGCGTTGTTGCGGCGAGCACGACATCATATTTGGATAAACTTATTCTCAAAACGCCGCGCGGAAAACTCACCGCCTATCGTCCATCCCATCTCAGCGATGTTTTAAGCTGGGCTAAAGGAAAAATATATCTTGAGATAGATTTTAAAAGCTCTGCCAATGAACGTGATGTGATCGACATGATCAAAACCAAAGGGCTTGGCGATCAAGTCGTCCTCATTTCTTATACAGATAAACAAGCCAAGCGCTTGGCCAAAATGGCGCCCAAGATGATGACACCAACATCTAACCCACACGGACTGCGCGCCGCGCGTAAACTAGCTTGGCTCGGAACGGACAATATTTCCGACAGAGAAATTGGCTATATCA
>CALKXN010000358.1 GCA_938003555.1 uncultured Robiginitomaculum sp.
GATGTTGGACAGCAGGAAGGTATGCGGCGGCAGGGCGTAAAGCTCTTTACCGCTTCGGATTGTGAGATAGCGGTCCGTATCAAAATATAGACGCGGAATAGAGCCACCCGGCGCGGGGTTCACGTTAAAATCAAGGTGCCATGTCTTGGGGAGGGACAGAAATTTTAAAACATCGCCGCGAAGCTGTGGCCCGCTCGATTTAAACCCAAAACCTGAGACATTGGCTTTCCCAAATATTGTCGCAAAATCACGAACGGCAGGGGATAGGGGGTGAAAATATTTTTTTAATACAGCCGGGGAGTAGAAGCTATAGGGGCCATGTGCGTAGAGGAAAAAATGCGTGCTGATATCATGCATATAATGCGAATAGGCGCGAGCCATCGGATCACGCAGACAAAACACGATTTTGACGTCATGGCCTTTGAGCGTTTTCTTGATACGCGCCGCGACGTCGGTTCCCGGAAGGGCGTAAAGGGGTGAGGCGTCCAAAAACACCTTGTCAGGGTCTTGCGTTTCAAACTGGTCCAGATAGCCCTCAAGGCTATCGGCACTGCGAAAATAATCGACTTCTTTGCGTTTAGGCAGATTAATTGGCGCGCCGCTTGCGGCAAGCTGTTCATACAGAAATGTCGTGCCGGATTTTGCAAAGCCGGGTATGATTAAGAACTTCACATATCCTCCTTCACGATCATTGCGCTAAATGGCTGCTCTACAGGCCTAGCAAGGCCCGTGTTCTGACGCGCATTTCCGCAAGATCTTTGTCGCGCTGAGATACAGTTTTGGCCAGATGCGGGTAGGCAGGAAGACCTTTATCATCCGCCATGAATGGCAGCTGCGGGCAGTCACTAATTGCTTCCCATAGGAATACGCGCTGGATTTCATCGTCACTGAGCAAAGATAGGTCTTTGGCAAAGAAGGCTTCGACTTCGACGACTTCGCCCTCAAAGGATCCTTGCGGAGCCAGACCTCGCACGCGGAAGCCTTTTTCAGCCAGCATATCGATCAGTTTCCACAGCACAGATTCGCCGTGGTAAAGCGCAAGAATGTGGGTCTCAAGTTCGATCGCCAGAATGTTATCCAGCATCTTGCCTGCGCCTTTGAGAATGTCATTCTCTGCACCTTGTACATCGACTTTCAGGAAGTCGATTTTTGGGATATTATGATTTTTCAGCGAGTTTTCGAGCGTGTCGACTTCGATCTCAAATTTGCGTTTTGTGGCAAAACATGAGCGGATTGGGAAACGTCCCAGAACGTCCATATCTGGCGCGCGCAAGGATGAGCACGGCATGTTTTCAGCAATGTGGAAAGATGTTTTACCTTTTTTACCACCGATCGCATTCGGGATAAAGTTCACGAAAGGATAGAGCGCATTTAGCTTGCCGACTTCAAATTCATCAGGCTCAAAGCCAACGCCGTTAACGATGCCAGAGCGGGCCAGAATTGTCCATTTCCAGAACAGACCGTCCGCTGCGCCAATATCGGTAATCGTTGTGTCGCCGAGTAGGCGCTTTAGCTCGTCCCAATTTTCTGTGACGTGATATTGAAAATCTGCATTGCGCTGCACTTCTGCGCGCAAATTCAGCAATGTGCCATTACCTTCATTGCCCGGAACGGCAAGGCTTTCATTAATTGCTTTAAGCGCTTCTTTATATCGCCCTTTGGCGTTGTAGATTTCAGTCAAGCTGACGACTGAAAAGACATGACCCGGATTATCCGCTAATGTCATTTGAAGCTCGCTAATGGCTTCAAATAAATCACCCTTCGCGACCATAAGGCGGGAGAGACGCTCATTGGCGTGTGGCGAGTTTGGACGCAGTTCTTTGGCTTTGGTGAAGGCGGCGAAAGCGGCGTCAATATTGCCCAATTCAGATTCAGCATCAGCCGTTCTATAATGCGCCCAATAATGGGAATCTAAATGCGCGTCTTTATAGTCGTCTTCAGTGAAGTGTTCTTCACCCAGTTTTTTTAAATCCCAATACTGGCTTTCTGACTCATCCAAGATGCGTTGATTGATGACTTTTACAGCTTCAAAATCGCGGTTTGCAAAGGCCAGGTCACTGGAATAAGTCAGATAAAATCGATCTTCGCCAAAATCTTGCTTATACTCGGCAAGCCGTGCTTCCACGCCCGGCCAGTCATAGGCCGCTTTCGCCGCAATAATGGCATCCAAGCGCTCGCGCGCTGTTTTCTCGGGAGCGGGGGATGGCGCTGCAGTTGTTTCAGCCGTAGCGTCTATTTCTGTTTCAGGTGTTTCAATTGCGTCAGCCATGAGGCGCTCCTTGAGAGGCTGCACGTCGTGCAGCGCATTAATATTTAATCTAGTCGTGCTAATTCACGAATGCGTTTTACTTTTTCAGGGTCGTGGGAGTCGAGCTTGCGTTCTAAAATCGTTTTGATCTGTACTTTGTCCATAAACCGCGGGGAATGGCGGTAAAGCTCCAGAATACGGATGACTTCGTCCAAATTACCCAAATTGATTTGTATTGTGAAATACGATGTTAGATATTGGCGCACAGGACCAAATTGCTCGATTGTACGGCGCAATTCTTCGATACGTTCCGGAAGATTTCGCTGAGCCTTAAAAACGCGCTGAATTTTCTCGACCTGACCGGCCAGAGCAATGTGCGCGTCTTCAATCGTCTCATTGCCGCTTTTCCACGGTTCACTTTTGAGGGTCTCTTTATAAATATGCTTCGAGATCGTCTCGACTGTGTCAACTTTTTCTAAGCGCTCAAGAACCGCGTCGGAGATCGGCATTTCTGTTTTATAGGGAATTGTGCTTTTGCGATCCAGTTTCTCAGGGGTCATGCCCAGAGCCTTTAGCGCCGCGTCATAATCTTTTTGTATGGCTGTCCATGTTTTTCCAAATTTGGAACGGTCTAAATCTTTCGTCCAATTGGCCGAGTAGCCTGTAAAGCGCTCGGCGAGATCAGCCGGGTAATTCTCGATCAACTGCGTAAATAGATTGGTGCAGATCAGCAGGCTTTTGGCCGGGAGGCGGTAAATTTGCCCATTTTGCTCAACTAATGTTGGGCGGCGTTTGTCATAAATAACGCGGGGCAGTCCGCCACCGGGGGCGGGATTGATATTGAGGTCAAGCTTCCAATTTTTTGGCAAGCCCATAAATTTTAGAACTTTAGCCGGGAGCTGATCTTTGGACTGCTTAAAACTATAGCCGTGCACATTTTCGGCGCCAAACGCATTTTGTAGCGTTTTGACAATGTCATTATACGGGCGAACATAGCGGCGAAGCGCGCCTTCGGAAAAGAACGAATAATCCCCCATCGCGCTGCTCCAGAAATGCGTGGAGAGGTCGTGACGATAGTGAGAAAAGGCCCGCGCAATCGGATCGCGCAAGCAAAAGATAATTTGAGTCTCGCCGTCTTTGAGCGCCTCTTTGGCGTTCTCGGCAAATTCTTTATAAGTGTCGCCATATTG
>CALKXN010000359.1 GCA_938003555.1 uncultured Robiginitomaculum sp.
CAACAACGCTGGGAACATTGAGCGAATATTGCAGCGCTTGTTCCACCGTCACATCACCATGATAACGGCGCGTGAAATTTTGCGGCTGATAAGAGCCAAAACGCGTCGGCGCATCCAGGAGCTTACTCCCGGGCGTGGCTATCCCATCATCAAAGGCCAGTGCAAAGATGAAGGGTTTAAGCGCGGAGCCCGGCGAGCGTTTACGCTGCGTCATATCAATCCAGCCGCCCTGAATATCGCGGGAGACAGAGCCCACGGAGGCGCGGATTTCTCGGGTTTTATTATGAACTATCAAGATGGCGACATTGCCTAAATCCGGGTTTTTAACGGCATAGCTTTGCGCGGCGCCTTGCGCGCGCTTTTGCAATGCGGCCTCAAGCGTTGTGCGCGTATAGTCACCTGCGCTTGATAAACGCTGCGCGGTCAGCCACGCGGTTTGCGGGAGCGCTAAACGCTCAGGCGGCAATGGGGCTTCGCGCGCCTCATTGGCCTGCATCGTGCTTAGATCACCTGATGCTTCTAATCTGCGGATAATATCATCACGCCCCCTACGTGCCACATCAGGCCTTCGGTCAGGACGGCGCGCTTCGGGGGCTTGAGGCAGCGCGATCAGCAGAGCGATTTGCGCGTCGGTCATGCCGTGGGGCTCATGCCCAAACCAAGACAGGCTCGCGGCGCGCACGCCTTCAAGATTTCCGCCATAAGGCACATGTGTTAGATAGCTCTCCAAGATTTCACGTTTCGATAGACGCAGTTCAATCTGCACGGCCCGCACCATCTCAATGGCTTTAGAGCGTAGTGTTCTGGGGCGCGGCTCAATTTGCCGCGCGAGTTGCATGGTAATTGTCGACGCGCCGGAGACAAATTTCTTGTTCTGCGCAGCGCTCTTGATCGCTCTAACTATTGCAATGCCGTCAACACCAGAGTGATCATAAAAGCGCTTATCCTCAATCGCGATAAGACGATCAACAAAGCGCGGATCAACATCTTCCAGGCGCGCCTGTAATCTCCAGCGGCCATCCTCAACCGTAAAGGCCGATAGCCACTGGCCGTCATTGGCCGCAACTTCGGGCGAGACAATCGCAAGCCGATCAAGCGGCGGCGGGAACATCCAATTCGCCAGCACCAACAGGCTGAAGACAAGCGTGAGCCCCCATTTTAGCTTTGCCGGATATGTGACGCGGCGGCGCAAATTAACCCGGCTGCGTCGATAGGATGGTTACGCGGCCGGCTGGCGTAATGGCCATGTCGCCAGGGCGATACATATCTTCGATCACTACGCCGGGGATTGCAAAGTCCCCCGCCGTTACGGCGCGCACGACATAGGCGATGCGGTAACTGTTTTGACGATCTGTCTTAAGCGAAGCCACCAAGCGGTCATCACGCGCCTCAGCAATTTCCAGCGGCGAAATTTCACCGACCCATTCAAATGGCCCAATGCTAAGGTTATCGCTATTCTTACCATCTTCGGGACGAAGGATCGTTTCGATCTCAAATCCAGCAGGCAGCAAATCAGCGATCACGGTCTGGCGCGAGCGGCTAATTTTTGAACGCATATTGATCACAATAACAGCCTGATCACCCTTTTGCATTGCCGCAAGACTGAGCGGTTTTCCGTCCATTGTGAGGACAGTTTTCTCCGCGCCATAGCCTTCTTCGATTTCGGCGGGCGCTTTGGTCGGCGTGCCGTAGATACTGATAATGCGATAAATGTCGCGCTCCCCTGTATTCGCAAAACTCACATCGCGCGTCAGATCATCCACACCAAGCGCAACTGTGCTCTGCGGATTAAATCCGTCAATACCGCTAGCCGATACGTTTAAATCCGCAGCTCCGGCTTTGATGGCCCGCATGGCCATGATTGTTCGCGCCTTTTCCTGCGTCGATAAGCGATCAGGGTCTTTTAGACTTGCCGCAAATTTTGCCTGCGCCTCAGCCACGCGGTCTGGCATTTCCGCCTCTGCCGCAAGAGCGACCAAGGCCGCCATATCGCGAAGGGGTGATTGGTAATAATTATAGTCCTCATCATATCCGATAGAGTCAAAGGCTGCATCAAATGCAGAATTAGCGCGAACCTTATCCCCCATCATCGCAAAGGCTGTTCCGATATGGGCAAAGGCCATGGGCGAGCGTAGGTTTTTGCGATGCGTATCATAGAAATAACGCATCTTGGACAAATCGCCCTCGCCGCCGCGCGCTAAAACATAATGGGCATAGGCGGCCGTTTCAGCCTGGCGAATATTAATGCGCTCTTCATTACGATTGCGGCGATAGCGATAATCTTCATAGGCTAGCGATGAGTAATCCTCCATGCGCGTCATTTCACGAAGCGCGCCATAAGACCGCTTCATCACATCAGCCGAGACATCATAGCCTTCGGCATCTGCGCGCTGCAAGAACTCGGTGGCATATGCCCCAAGCCACGCTTGACCCGCACGGTCACCCGCGCGCCATAGCCCAAAGCTGCCTTGGCTATCCATGCGATTGCTGATTTTATAAACCGCATTTTGCATGCGGCGCTTTAGCTCCGCGCCGTCTTGGCGGGGCATGCCGCCCAGATCACTCGCGTAAAGAAGCGGCAAGCCTGAGCTAATGGTTTGCTCTGTACAGCCATAAGGATATTTTGCGAGCGACGCAGCATAAGCCGCAGGATCAAGATCCGGCGAGGCTGAAAAAGAAACATTGATCTCAACACTAGCCGGGTTCAGGCCTTCACCTAAATCGCCCGGCAATGCCAAGCTTTGCCCTGCCGTCATGCGCGTTTCAATGCGGCGCTCCACAGGCAGGTAAGGAGATCGGCTTTCAATTTGATAATCCGAATTGACCTGATAATTATTCGGCCCTGTAATTTTCAAATCCAAATCACGAATGCCGGAATCGGTTTATTTAAGCGTAATCAGACCGCGATCGCGCTGCTGTTGTGCAAGCTGAATTTGGCCCAGCGCATCTGCGCCGCTCGTTAAAGCGCCGCCGCTTAGCGCGTACCCATACTGCCCCGCCGCGCCTTCGACATTATCCAAAGACAGCGTTGCAATGGCGGTGTCACCCGGCGCGAGGAAGCGCGGCAGACTTAACGTTGCGGGAACAGGATCACGAACTTTCATAGGCCGGCTTGCGCTGCCTACGGCTTTACCATTCCATGCTGTCGCCATGAGGCGGATTTCGCCGTTAAAATCGGGCAGATCAAGCGGGATAATGGCTTGACCATTTTTGACATTGATGACGCCGGAGTAAAGCGAAACTATTCGCGTCGGCGCAACGGTTAAGCCCTCACCGCCTAAACTATCGCCGCCGGAGCGGGCAATGGCAGCTTCGCCTAAATTTGGATTAAGCACACGCGCATAATCATCGCGCAATTCCAGCCCGAAAGCTTTTTTGCCAAAATAATACTTCGCCGCATCGGGGCTATCAAATTTCGTGATGCGCAATATACCTTCATCGACAGCGGCCAGAGTCAGATAGTTTTGACCGTCCCCAACGCCGTCAATATTAACAGTCACATTTTGAACTTGACGGGGGCGCGTGACATCTGGCGCCGCGATAGACACATTAAGCGTCTGCTCTGCGGCGCTGATCGGGATATGGACGAGGCCCACGGCGCGGCGCGGAACCGGACGCTCTGTTTGATCACGCGGCGTATATAGCGTGATGAGACCATAAACACTGGCACCCCACTCTTTATTGACACGCAGGCGAATAGTGCTGCCCCCTTCGGGGATAGAGATCGGGCGGATTTCGTGAATTTTATCACTGGCAATTACAAGCTCACCTTGGCCTGCATAGGGGGCTTTAAGAGTAAGCTCGACTATACTGCCGGGCCTCGCGGGTTCCGTAGGCCCGGCCATGATGAGTTGATCTGGACGATCACTGCGGCTCGCTCCGCCCCACCCCACGCTAAAGCGATAAGACGAGCTGGTTTCTGTTTCGGCGTCCGTTACGATGAGGCGGTAGCGGCCCCAATTTAATGTCTGAGACACTTTCGCCAGCCCATCCAGGCCTGTTGTAATTTCGCCGCTATCACGCAGCTCGTCATTTATGGTGTAGCGATAGCGCCAATTTCCGCGATTACGATACCAGACATAATCCCAGTCTTCATAAACCAATTTCCAGTCCAGCGTCTTGGATTGCGGCGCGCCGCTCGCATCCACTGCAACCACATTTAAATCGAAAGGCGTTTGGCGCGGGGAACGTTCTCCTTCGAAACTCGGGCGAATACCCAGATAGAGTGCATTGGTGCGCACAGGAATACGCGCAGAATTTTTGATATAGCGCCCACCTGGTTCTGCCACGCCTGCTGTGATCTCACCGCGCAGCGGAGAGCTGGAGCGAATATTATAGCCTGATAATGATGCCTCTGTTTCAAGCTCGCCTTTTTCATTGGTCAGGCCTTGGGCCAAAACAATGTTTTGCTCTTGGAAGGTTTCTGTCGCCAGACCAAAGCTGAAGCGGTCATATTTTGGGAAGGGGTTCGGATCAACGCGCACACGCATCTCAGCTTCGACATCCAAGTCTTTGCCCGGCCCGCCATAAAGAAATTCACTCGCAACTGTAACTTTGACGTCTTGGTTATTCGTTACGATACCCTCACCCGTTTTAATATCGACCGTAATTTTCTGCGGAATAAAGTCTTCTACGGATATGGAATGTGATCCAATCAAGTCTAATCCATCGGCATAAACTTCAAGCATCCATACGCCGCGCGGCGCAGAGCCCGGCAAACCAAAGCTATGCACGAGTGCGCCGCTCAACAGTTCTTTTTCAGTGAAGCGTTTCTCGAACGCGACAATGCCGTTGGGACGCACAAGCTTAAACGTACCTTCGCGCGGCGCGGCAATACTACGATTATTACGCAGCATGGCCACCATATTGACACGCTCGCCCGGGCGGTAAACGCCGCGATCTGTGTAGATATAGGGATCAATATTGAGGCCAGCACTACGGCCATTCACATCACGATCTGATAGATCAAGCGGGCTGCGGCGCATGTCCAGCATAGCATAATCTCCATTCGCGCCATAAGCCATGACCATATGCGGAG
>CALKXN010000360.1 GCA_938003555.1 uncultured Robiginitomaculum sp.
GCCAAAGGCGCGCCTTTGGCCCCTGCCTCACGTTCAAATTCACGCGGGCTTGCGCCTGCGCCCAAAACGTCTTTACCGGGCAGGAATTTAATCGTGGCCGGATTGGGGGTGTCTTCGGTTTGAATAAACATGTCGTGTCCTTATCGTGTGTATCGCAGATAGGCCTCTTTCAGGCTGGCTTCAAGTGTGTTGCGCCGTATTGACCCACGCCGCGCGGATGTCCACTCTAGGGGCGTGAGACATTTATTATTCATTGCGCCGCTCCTTCTAAGCGGATGTTTGTCGCTTGGCACGGTTCTGCCTGATGCAACGCCGGAGAGGTTAAAATCAGAGACAGACGTGCAAATGGCGGCGGCCTATGAAAATTATATTGCGCTCAATGATCGCTTGCAGCGGGTGGGCCGCAAAATTCTAACAGAAAATAGCGCATTGTGTGAGCGCATAAGTCGTGATGCAGGTGTTCAAACCGCAACTCTCAAAACATTTCCCAAACCTCTGCGTGAATATGCCAAATCCCAAGGCTTTGACGACGTACCGCGTATTCTATACGCCTTAGAGCCCTCCGTGAAACGCCAATCGGCAGTGACAGATAAAGACGGCGCAGCCCTATCTGTCCAGAAACCAGGATTTGACGGCAATATTTATATTGAGGGGGTAAAGGCTGAGGCGCTTCCGGTTAAGCCGACTTGCCATTACCCCATCACATTATCCTACAGCCCCGCCGTCAATGCATATGCCACCGGCCGCGCGATCCGCGTGACGACAGGTATGATGGAATTTGCCGATGATGATGAACTAGCCGTGATTATCGGGCATGAACTTGCCCATAATACTGAAGGTCATATTGTTAAAATCGTGACCAGCCGCATTGCAGGTCTGGGCACGGGACGATTCTCGCGCGTCTATGAAAGTGAAGCTGACTATGTTGGGCTCTATTACGCGCAGCGTGCGGGCTTTGATATTACCAAAGCCCCTAATATTTGGCGGCGCATTGGATTGATGTCGGTTAAATCTATGGGGGAGAGCAAATCCCATCCGACGACTCCTGAGCGCTATGTTCGCCTCGCGGCAGCTATTGCAGAGATCAACCGCAAACGCGTCGCGGGCCTGCCAATACTGCCCGAGCGCAAAGAGGGCGCAAAATGAAATGGCTAAGTCTATTATTGGCGCTGGCGCTCACGGCCTGCGTGGCGACCCCAAACCCTTATCCTGATCTTGGGGGAGACTTCGTAAATTATGACGCGGCGCGCGCCAAGAGCATCAAAGTTTCTGCGCCAATATTTCGGGCCAATGCGGCCTTTTGCTCAAAGCGCACGCTTATTGATTTTGCAAATGAGCCGCCCTTTGAGATTTGCGCGCAGAAAATTCGTCTCATGCCCGGCGCTCATGTTAATGCCCATACGGATGGTCAATATATTATTCTGACCGAAGGCGCGGTGATGACTCTCTCTGAGGATGAATTAGCGTTTTTAGTGTCCCACGAATTAGGTCATGATATTGCAGGTCATGATATGGCTGCGGGGTCAAAGCCGAAACTTGAACTCGAAGCTGATGATCTGGCCATTGAAATTATGAACCGCGCTGGATTTAACCCGCGCGTGGTTCCGGCCTTTATGGAGCGTCTGGATTTTGCCTATAGCCCGGGCGATGAGGGTCATCCGCCAGGCGCAGCGCGGCAGTTCGTTGTTAAAGAAGCGTTGAAACGTCTCGGGCTTTAATGGCCCATTTTTGAATGATCCATGGCCGGAGCTTGACCGTCATGGGCAACCGTTGCTGCAACGGTGATACGGCCTGATTTTTCAAATGTTAGCGTCAGCGGGACAGTGGCGGTCGTCTCAGAAATTGCCGTTTTAAAGACCATAACATGGTCGCCGCCGCGTTTTAGCGCGATTGTCTCTCCGGCTTTGATTTCTAACCCGTCTTTGACTTGACGCATTTTCATCACGCCGTCTTCGTCCAGATGGGTATGGATTTCAACGCGCTGGCTAATCGGGCTGGAGATTGCAATGAGGCGGTCAGATGATTTGCCCATATTGTGAACTTCAAATCCCGCTAACGCCGTATCGCGCCCGGGAAGCGGCGGCAGGATGAAGGGATTCATCACAGCAAGATCGGTTTTCTCGCCGGTTTCATTGACGGCCATTTCGTGATGCATCCCGCTACAGGCGCTCAGGATAACTGTTGCCGTAAGGGCGGTCATAAAAAGACGTTTTGTAAACATAGCTAGGTTCCTAAAAATCCGATTGTTTTTCGTACATCGGCGATAATGGGTTCAGCAATCTGCGCGGCTTTATCTGCGCCCGCCAAAAGAATGCGGTCAATCTCTTCACTATCGGCCAAATAGCGGCTCATCAATGTGGTAATTGGCGCAAGTTTATCGACGGCTAAATCAGCCAGCGCAGGTTTAAATTCGCCAAAGCCTTTCCCTTCAAAGCGGCCAATCACTGTTTCGCGCGACTCTTCGGATAGGGCCGAATAGATACTGATCAGATTATCGACCTCGGGGCGCTGGGATAAATCTTCTTCATGGCCCGGCATGACGCCCATATCCGTTTTGGCTTTTTTGAATTTCTTGACGATCATCTCTGCGCTATCGGTCAGATTGATCCGTGAATTATCCGACGGATCGGATTTACTCATTTTGCTCGTGCCATCGCGCAGCGACATCACGCGCGCGCCGGGACCTTGGGTCAGCGCCTCAGGCAGCGGGAAGAAATCCGGCACGTTAAAATCATTATTAAATTTCTGCGCAATATCGCGGGACAATTCTAAATGCTGCTTTTGATCTTCGCCCACAGGCACATGAGTGGCTTTAAAGGCCAAAATATCAGCGGCTTGCAAAACGGGGTAAGTGTAAAGCCCGACGGATGCGCGCTCAGCATTTTTGCCTGCTTTATCTTTGAACTGAGTCATACGGTTCACCCAACCGGTGCGCGCGACGCAGTTAAAATACCACGCCAGCTCTGTATGGGCTTTGACGCGCGATTGCGGATATATAATCGCTTTTTTGGGATCAACGCCAGAGGCCAGATAGGCCGCCGCAATTTCGCGAGTTTGCTGTTTTAGAACCGCCGGATCTTGCCACACAGTGATGGCGTGCAAATCAACGATGCAATAGAGGCATTCATGTTTGTGTTGCAGGACCGCAAATTTTTTCAGCGCGCCCAAATAATTTCCCAAATGCATGGCACCAGAAGGCTGAACGCCAGAAAATACGCGAGGAGTGTGTGTCGTGTTCGTCATAATATCCGTCTTAAATTGCCTCGCGCTTATAGCGTTGATGGCGACATAAGCAACAGCGCGCTAGCCGCGTTTTAGCGACGCAATCATAGCGCGCGGGGAGACGGCGCGTATCATTGTGGCGATAATGGCATAAATCAAGATGCCCGCAAGCGAGACCGCGAGGAGAATAAATATATCCACCGAGAAGCGCTCCGTCAGCATGGGCATAGCGCGCCCGGCAATTGCCCAGACTGCTGCGCCCATGACTGCGCTGGCGATAAACATACGCGGCAGGCGAGAGAGAAGCTGCGTGTCCGGAACATAATCACCTGACTTACGCAGGGAATAGTAAAGCAGCGCAACATTGACCCACGCCGCAATTGTCGTCGCCAGAGCGAGCCCGTAAAACCCAATGGTGAAAAAGAGCGCCGCGCCAAAAATCATATTCACCAGCGCGCTAATGCCTGCATAAATCATCGGTGTTTTGGTATTTTCGCGTGAGAAAAAAGCGGGCGTGAGGATTTTAATTAGAACAAACCCCGGAAGTCCAAGCGCAAACATTTGCAGCGCCATCGCCGTTTGCCGCGTATCTTCGGCATCAAAGGCCCCGCTTTGAAACAGGCCGGATACGAGAAACTCTGGCATTGTCGCCAGCGCAAAAGCAGCAGGCAAAGTGAGCGCCATAGACAGTTCAATCGCGCGGTTCATGGCGCTCATCGCGCCGGTCATGTCGCCGCTGCGCAGGTTCCGCGTCAGCGTCGGGAGTAAAGCCACGCCCATGGCAATGCCAATCATACCCAGCGGCAATTGATAGAGACGGTCAGCATAATTGAGCCAACTCGCCGCGCTCTCTTGCGTGGTCGCGATATTATGGCTGACCATTAAATTGATTTGCGTAATCCCTGCCGCGATGGCTCCGGGAACGCCGAGCACCAAAAGACGTCTAACGCCGGGGGTCATTCGGGGGCGCTGCAATCCCACGGCAATGCCTGCGCGCCGGCATCCCCACACAACCATGGCCACTTGGACAGCGCCGGATATCGACATGGCCGCGCACAGATAAAGCCCGACTTGCCGCGCGCTCCACCCGGCGGCGGGCGTGCTGAGCAATACGCTAACGAGGGCAATATTGAGCGCAATTGGCGCGGCGGCGGCCACGGCGAAATATTGTTTCGTATTTAATATGCCAGAGAATAAGGCCGCGACGGACATGAAGATCAGATAAGGCATAGTGATCTGCGCGTATAATACGGCGAGGCTATAGGGTGAATAACCGCCTATCCCTACGGCTTCATTTGCGGTGCGCTCGAGCCCTGCGCCGAGCAAATTCATGGCGATGGGCATGGTCAGTTCAAATATCACGACCAAAATAATGACCGCGAGTAACAAAACGGATAGCGCTTCGCGGGCGAGGCCATTGGCGGCCTCTTGGCCGTCTTCCTCTATGCGCCGGGCATAGAGCGGGACAAAGGCGGCGTTAAAGGCACCTTCGGCAAATATGCGGCGAAATAAATTAGGCAGACGAAAGGCCGTAAAAAGCGCATCGGCCACTGGCCCCGCACCTAAAAACCGCGCGATTAAAATATCACGCGCCATGCCAAGAACGCGGCTGAGCAGGGTGAAGAAGCCGATAATTGCTGTGGAACGCAACAGGGTCATTATGCGGCCTGGTCGATCTGGGTTTTTAACATATCGCCTAAATCCTCAACCAAAGCGTCCAGCCGCTCTCGGTCAAAAGCATGAGAGAAACTTTCTGAGCGGATATAAAATGTATCAATCGCCATCACGCCAACGACTTCAATATGGGCGGATAAAATGGCGGCATTATGGGCGGCAAATGTTTTTGCTAAGGCATAAAGAAGGCCGGGGCGATCGCGCCCTTCGACTTCGATCAATATACGCTCGGCCTCGGAATCATCGCGGCGCTCACGCAGAACTCTAACGGCGGGGGTAATGGGAATGGCGCGGGCGCGGCGCGATGGGCGGTAATCCGGAACGCTTAGCGTCTCGGCCTCATCCAGCGCGGCGGCCCGGGCGCGGCGAATAAGCGTATCCAGAACATGATTTGAATTTCGTCCAAAGGCGAGGCCGTCACTATTTTGCAAATAGAAAATATCAAAGACTTGCCCATTACGTCCGGTAAATAGACGCGCGCCAACCACGGACGCGCCGACGGAACTAATGGCTTCGGTCAAATCACTAAACAGGCCGGGGCGGTCCGAACCCGCAATCCACAATTCCGTAATATCGCGTTTTTTATCTAGGCGCGTTCTGACAATAGCGCTGAGGTCGTCTTCAACCATCGCCGCGAAGAATTTGGCGTGGCGCGTTTGTTCGGTTAGATTATTGGAGAGCCAATAATTATCAGGCAGAGCGGTCATGGCATCGCGGGCATGCTTTGCAACGCTTTCGGGCAAACGCTCCATGAGGTTGTCTCGTCCGGCCTGCGCGCGGCTCTCTGGCCCTAAATTGGGTTTATCATCCAGATAGGCTAATGTATTTTCATAAAGCTGGCGCAGTAATGTGCCTTTCCAATCATTCCAAATGCCAGGGCCGACCGCGCGAATATCGACAATGGTTAGCGCCATTAAAAGCTGTAGACGCTCAATCGAGCCGACAAGTTTAGCAAATGTCTCAATCGTTTCCGGATCAGAAATATCGCGGCGCTGCGCTGTTTCGCTAAAGTCCAGATGCCGCCGAATAAGCCAGCTAATGGTTTCAATTTCATCCGGGTCAAGGCCGAGCCGCGCGCAGGCCCGCCGCGACAGCCGCGCCCCTTCAATACATTGGTCCCCCACCCCTTTGCCTGTGTCATGGAGCAGACAGGTCATATATAAAATGCGGCGCTGTGATGTGGTGAAGTCGGATACAAATTCCGTGGCAATCGGATTTTCGCGCTCCAGTTTTCCGACGCTCAAGTCATGGAAATAACGCACGAGGCCAATTGTGTGCTCGTCCACCGTATAGGCGTGATGCATGTTAAATTGCGTGCGCGCGACAATGCCGCCAAATTCAATCAGATAACGCCCCAGCACGCCGGCTTCATTCATGACTTTCATCGTTGCGCCGGGCGCGCGAGATTTTAGAAGCGTGTCTAAAAATATCTGCGCGTTTTTGGGGTCTTTGCGAAAGGCATTATCAATTAAATTGCGGCGAAACCGAATGGCGGAAATTGCGTCAGGGTGAATATCAAAATTATTCTCTCCGGCGAGCTGAAACAATCGCAAAATCAAACTCGGATTGTCTTTCATCTGCAAGGGGTCGGCAAAATTAATCCGGCCCCGTGTCATGATAAATCCGTCCTGTTTGCGCAGGCGGCGGCTGGTTGGGAGAAGGCGCTCAAGTCCGCCCGGCAAGCCTAATTTATTGTCCTGTTCTAATTTCGCGCAGGCAATACGAGTCAGCGCGCCCACTTCTCGCGAATTGGTAAAATATTCGCGCATGAACTTTTCAACGGACACTTCAATCGGCCCGCTAGCATGACCCATTTTCGGGGCCAGCTGCGTTTGGTAATCAAAGGATAATTTCTCTGTTGGGCGATCAGAGAGATAATGAAGATAAATTCGCGTGCGCCATAAAAAATCGGCCGCTTGTGTAAAGCGCTTTGCAGAGCGTTCATCAAACAAACCCAAATCGACATAATCCTTACTGCGCTGCGGATCAGTAATGTCGCCCGCCTTATCCAAGAACCGCGCAATCCAATAGAGCGCGTGCAGATCTCGAAGCCCGCCCTTGCCCTCTTTGACATTCGGTTCAATTTTATAGCGTGAATTGCCTTCGCGCTCATGGCGCTCGTCACGTTCAGATAATTTTGATTTAATAAATTCGCGGCCTTTGCTACGCGCAATATGTTTCGCAAAGCGTTTCTTAAGGTCATCCGCCAGCTCAGCGTCGCCTGCTAAAAACCGTAAATCAAGCAGCGAGGTTAAAATGGTTTGATCGTCTTTGGACAATTTGATGCATTGATCAATCGTGCGAAAACTTTGCCCGACTTTTAAATTCAAATCCCACAGCATATATAAAATATATTCGGTGACGCTCTCGCTCCAGGCCGAGAGTTTTTTATCCGCTTGAATGAATAGCAAATCTAAATCTGAGTGGGGGGCCATTTCCCCGCGCCCAAATCCGCCGACCGCGCATAGGCTAATGCGCTGTCCTTTGGTGGGGTTCGCCACGGGCAAAATGTGACTCACTGTGAAATCATATATTGCTGTGACAAGCTGCGAATGGGTTTTGGATATGCGCCGCGCGGTTTCCAGTCCGCCAATACGTCCCATTTCAAACATTTTTCGCGTCAGGGCATTGGATTCATCCAGCCAGATGCGGGCCGCGGTCATAGCGGCGCTGCGTTTGGTATCCGCGCTATCGTCTTCGCATATGACGTCATTTATCTGCGCGGTTAAGCGTTTCATGGTTTGCGCCCTGATTTGGCTTTCAACTCATATAACACATCCAGCGCCTCGCGCGGGGACAAGTTATCAATATCCATCGCCGCGATGGCGGCATCAATTTCAGAGGGCTTTGCGCGCACCGCCGGCGCAGGGGCGGTAAATAGAGGCAGGGCGTTTAAATCGGCTGACGCGCCGGTTTGCTCAGATTCCAATCGCTCCAATACATGCCGGGCGCGCTCAACGGCGGCTGGCGGTAATCCAGCCAGCTTTGCGACTTGAATGCCGTAACTTTTATCGGCGGCCCCGCCTTGAACGTCATGAAGGAAGACCAGATCGCCGTCCCATTCTTTCGCGCGCAGGCTGGCATTACTGCCATAGTCCAGCCGCTCAACCAAATCGGTGAGTTCGTGATAATGGGTGGCAAATAAAGTGCGGCATCTATTGACGGCATGAAGATGCTCTGCCGCGGCCCAGGCAATAGACAGCCCGTCAAATGTCGCTGTGCCCCGTCCAATTTCGTCAAGGATCACAAAATTACGCGGCCCCGCTTGGTTCAAAATCGCAGCGGTCTCAATCATTTCGACCATAAATGTCGAGCGCCCGCGCGCCAGATCATCGGACGCGCCGACGCGCGAAAACAATCCATCGGCAAAGCCAATGTGGGCCTTGCGCGCGGGAACAAAACTCCCCGCTTGGGCGAGAATAAATATCAGCGCATTCTGGCGCAGGAACGTCGATTTACCCGCCATATTCGGCCCGGTAATCAGCGTGAGACGCGGGGCGCTTTTTCCGCTTGCATCAAGGCGGCAGTCATTAGGCGTAAAGTCCGGTTCACCGCGCGCTTTTAAATTGGCGGCGACAACAGGGTGACGCCCGCCTTCGATGTCAAACCGCAGGCTGTCATCGACGGTGGGGCGCACTGCGCCGCTTTCCATTGCCCATTGCGCCAGCGCGCTATCCACATCAAGGCGCGCCAGCGCGCTTGCTGCGCGGCGCACGGCTGCGGCAATGTCATTCAAGCGATCACAAAATGCCTGATAAATCTGAAGCTCTATAGCGAGGGTTTTTTCTGCTGCGGCCGATATTTTGGTGTCTAGCTCAGCAAGCTCAGCCGTTGTAAAGCGCACGCCGGACACCAGCGTTTGGCGGTGAATGAACACACTATCCGGCCCCGCATTTAAAAGAGCATCGGCGTGACGCGGCGTGACTTCGATGAAATAACCCAGCACATTATTATGCTTGAT
>CALKXN010000361.1 GCA_938003555.1 uncultured Robiginitomaculum sp.
GAAGCTGAGAAGCTTGCGGCTAAGATTACGGACTTACTCGATATTCTACGCAGCCGTGACCGCGTGCGCGAAATTATTCGCGGCGAACTTAATGAAATGCGCGAGAAATTTGCCACGCCGCGCCGCTCTATCTTTACCGAAGGTGGTATTGATTTTGACGATGAAGATTTGATTGCTGTTGAAGATATGGTCGTGACGGTGACCTCATCGGGCTATGTGAAACGCACGTCGCTTGACACGTACCGCGCCCAACGCCGCGGCGGTAAAGGCCGCGCGGGCATGTCGATGAAGGACGAGGATTACGTGACAACTGTATTTGTCGCCTCGACCCATACGCCTGTGCTGTTCTTTAGTTCTACGGGCATGGCCTACAAGCTTAAAGTCTGGAAATTGCCGGTTGGCGGGCCAAATACACGCGGCCGCGCTCTGGCCAATATTCTCCCGCTTGGCCAAGGTGAAAATATCAATTCCATCATGGCGCTGCCTGAGGATGAAGAGACGTGGAAAGAGTTAGACATCGTCTTTGCCGCGCGTAGCGGCGGCGTGCGCCGCAACTCTCTGGCTGATTTTACCCGCGTCAACCGCAATGGTAAAATCGCAATGAAACCGGATGAAGGCGACGGTATTGTTGATGTGCGCGTTGTGAGCGAAGATGATGACGTTCTTCTGACAACTGCACTTGGTAAATCTATCCGCTTCAAAGTCACGGATGTGCGCCGCTTTGTTGGCCGTACATCGTCCGGCGTTCGCGGTATCAAGCTGGCCAATTATGGCGAAGAGGGCGGTGATGAAGTTATCTCCATGGCGATATTACGTCATGTCGATATCGAAACCGACGAAGCCCGCGCCTATATGAAACACGCCAACGCCATGCGCCGTGCGCTCGGTGATGACGCTGAGGACGATAGCGAAGATGATGTCGAAGTCGAAACGTCTCTCGATGAAGAGCGCCTTGGGTTCTTGCAAGCCAATGAGCAATATTTGCTGACTATTGCCGAAGATGGCATGGGGAAACGCAGTAGTTCTTATGATTATCGCTGCATGAACCGCGGCGGGCAGGGCGTTACGGCGCAAAATTTGTCACGCAAAGGCGGAGACGATGCCCGGCTTGTGCGAAGTTTCTCGATTGAGGAAGATGACGAAATCATGATGGTCACGGATGGCGGACAGCTTATCCGCTGCCCCATCCGCAATATCCGAGTCGTCTCGCGAAGCTCACTCGGCGTGCGCGTTATTTCTGTCAAAGATGGTGAACGCGTCGTCTCGGTAGAACGCATCGAAGATAATGATGACGGGGACGAAGACGGTGATACCGATGCGGTTGTGACGGATGGCGATCGTCCGGATGAGCCGCCGGCAAAAGAATAGCCTAAAGTCACAGAGTTTTAAGGCGTTCTAAGGGGTGTGACTTAGAGTGTTGTCCTTATAGTTTTACTGGAAATCGTAGCGGGCTGGTTTATAAGCCCGCTATGACCCAACGCATTGCACTTTACCCTGGTACATTTGATCCGCTGACCAATGGTCACGCCGATATTCTTCAGCGCGCGCGAAAGCTGTGCGACAAGCTTGTGATTGGCGTTGCCATAAACCGCGAGAAGGGGCCGCTCTTTGATCTCGCTGAACGCGTCGATATGGTTCAAACTTGCGTGGCGCAAATGGAGGGCGAGGCGGTCGTTGAAGTCGTCCCATTTGAAGGGCTGCTCATGCATTTTGCCCAAGAGGTTGGGGCGCAAATGATTGTGCGCGGTCTGCGCGCAGTCTCTGATTTTGAGTATGAATTTCAGATGGCTTGTATGAATGACAAGCTTGACCCCACAATCGAAACAGTGTTCCTGATGGCTGACCCGCAACATCAGGCCATTGCCTCGCGGTTAGTTAAGCAGATCGCCCGCCTCGGCGGCGATATTTCACAATTTGTTCCGCCCGAGGTGGAGTATAGACTGAAAGACAAATATTCATGATTTCACGTATCGCAATCTGCGCCGTCATGGGCGCCGCTTTATTTTCTTCCGCATGTGCCAAAGAAGCCGAGCAAACCTCTCAGACTCCAGTAAATGTTACGCAAACTGTTTCAGTGACAGAAGGCTTTGCTGCGCCCGACGCGGCATGGCGCACGCCATCTCAAGACAACCTCCTTTATGTCAATACGAATAAGGGCCTGATCGTTGTTGAACTTATTCCGGAATTTGCGCCAAAGCATGTCACTCAAATCAAAGCTCTAGCGCAGCAAAAATTCTACGATTTGATTGTCTTTCATCGCGTCATTGACGGCTTTATGAACCAAACTGGCGACCCGACGGGCACGGGCACGGGCGATAGTAATTTACCTGATATTCCCGGCGAGTTCACATTTCGCCGCGGTGGAGATATGCCTGTCTCTTTGGTTAACCGCCGTCCCATAAATCCGCGCGATGCAAATGCAGGCGTTGTTGATGTTGGATTTTATAAGAGCTTCCCTGTCGCGACCAAACCAATCACTGATGCCGGATGGGGTCTGGGCGGAGATTCAGATGGTAAAGTGGACGCTTGGGGGCTGCACTGCAAAGGCGTGACCTCTATGGCCCGCAGTCAGAACGTGAATAGTGGCAATAGCCAATTTTTCCTGATGCGCGGAACGGCTGGATGGCTTGATCAACAATATAGCATCTGGGGCAATACGGTTTATGGCCGCGAGCATCTCGAATCCTTTGCCGTTGGCACAGCCGGTGAGGACGCAGGTTTTGTTCCGGATCAAATGGAAACTGTGCGTCTTGGTTCTGATTTGCCCAAGAAAGAACGGCTTAATATTCAAGTTCTAAAAACTGACGGCCCGCATTATCGCCGCTTTATGAACAGCCAGAAAAAGGCTGATGGAAATTACCCCGATATCTGCGAGATCGTTATTCCGACTCGCGTCAAAAAATAGGAAATATAATGTCTGATACACTTACGCTTACAGTAGATAACAATAAAGGCGACATCGGCGATGTTGTTATCAAAATGCGTCCCGACCTTGCACCGGGCCACGTTGCGCAAATCTCTAAACTGGCCACGGACGGTTTTTATGACGGCTTGACATTTCACCGCGTTATCCCGGGCTTTATGGCCCAAGGCGGCTGTCCGGATGGAACCGGCATGGGCGGATCGAAAGAAAATATCAAAGCTGAGTTCTCCAAAGAGCCGCATGTTCGCGGTATTTGCTCTATGGCGCGCTCACAAAACCCGAATAGCGCGTCCAGCCAGTTCTTTATCTGTTTTGATGATGCCACATTCTTGGATGGTCAGTATACCGTTTGGGGCGAAGTGACGTCCGGCATGGAATTTGTTGACGGCCTGCCAACAGGCGAGCCGCCACGTATGCCAGGTAAAATTGTCAAAGCGACTATTAGCTAATTTCGCCTTCCCGAAAGGGGCGCATCAAGGATTTCGTCATGGATGTGTCTCTCTTTGACTTCGACTTGCCGGAGCGCGCCATTGCGCTTCGGCCCGTCAGCCCGCGTGATAGCGCAAAAATGTTGCACGTCCAAAGCGGGCAAATCACCGATCACCATGTTTCTGATCTGCCGAGCTTATTACAGGCGGGGGACGTCCTCGTCTTAAATGAAACCAAAGTTCTTCGCGCCGCTTTAACAGCAGTGCGGCCTGCCCGCGCTCATGGCGGTGGCGGTGACGTTACGATTGATCTTAATCTTCATAAGCGCGAAAGCGATAATGTTTGGCGCGCTTTTGCCCGCCCGGCCAAGCGCTTGAAGATTGACGACGTTATCGCGTTTTCAGATGATTTAACCGCAAAAGTCATGGCCAAGGACGCCGCAGACGTTACGCTCTCATTTTCTAAATCCGGCGAGGCGTTGAGCGCTGCAAGTGAAGCTTGCGGCGCGCCGCCTCTGCCGCCTTATATTGCGCGCAAACGCGCGCCGGATGAAGCGGATATCGAAGATTATCAAACCGTATTTGCCCGCGAAACAGGCTCGGTCGCAGCGCCGACCGCGGGGCTGCATTTCACGCCGCAGCTTTTAGCTCAGCTTGAGGCCGCTGGAGTTGAATTTGCGAAATTAACGCTCCATGTCGGGGCAGGGACATTTCTGCCGGTCAAATCTGACAATACGGATGACCATGTCATGCATAGCGAGTATTTTGAGATCAGCGCAGAGACTGCCGCGCAGATTAACACCGCGCGCGCGCGCGCAGGACGTATCATTGCGGTCGGCACCACAGCGCTTCGCGCGCTGGAAAGTTCATCCCAAGACGGCAAACTTGTCGCGCAATCACGCGAAACCGATATTTTCATCACGCCGGGCTATAATTTTAATATTGTTGACGGTCTTATGACCAATTTTCATCTGCCCAAATCGACGCTTTTCATGCTGGTGAGCGCTCTGGCGGGGCGCGAAGTTATGCAGGCCGCATATGCGCATGCCATCGAGAATGATTATCGTTTCTATTCCTATGGCGACTCGTCTCTGTTATGGCGCGCCTCATGACTAGTTTCCCTTTTAAAGTCGCCGCGACAGACGGCAAAGCGCGTACAGGCAAGCTTGTCACGCCGCGCGGCGAAATTCGTACGCCGGCCTTTATGCCTGTCGGCACGGCTGGCACAGTCAAAGGCGTTTATATGGATCAGGTGCGTAGCGCCGGATCGGACATTATTCTGGGCAATACATATCATTTGATGCTGCGCCCGGGCGCAGAGCGCGTTGCGCGGCTCGGCGGATTGCATAAATTAGGCGGCTGGAGCGGCCCCATTCTAACCGATAGCGGGGGCTTTCAAGTCTGGTCGCTGTCCAAGCTGCGCAAGATGAGCGAAAAGGGCGTTGAGTTTCAAAGCCATTTAGACGGCAGCAAACATATGCTGAGCCCCGAGCGCTCTATTGAAATTCAGGCTGATTTGCTGGGCGCGGATATTTCGATGCAGCTTGATGAATGCACAAATTTCCCCGCCACTCGCGAAGAAGCGGCCAGTTCTATGGAACTCTCCCTGCGCTGGGGGCAAAGATCACTCGCGGCTTTCGGGCAGCGCGAGGCGCAAAATCTCTTTGCGATTGTGCAGGGCAGCACATTTGAAGACCTGCGGGTTCACAGCGCGCAGGCCAGCGTTCAGGCCGAAGCCGAAGGCGCGCGCTATGGCGGATTTGCGATTGGCGGCCTTGCTGTGGGTGAGGGGCATGAAGCCATGTGTAATGTGCTGGATTATACAGTTCCGCATTTGCCGTCGGATCGGCCACGTTATTTGATGGGCGTGGGCAAGCCGATAGATTTGGTTGAAGCCGTCTCGCGCGGCGTCGATATGTTTGACTGCGTGATTCCCACGCGTTCCGGTCGTCATGGCCAAGTGTGGACGGATGCCGGGCCGTACAATATTAAAAATGCCCGCTTTGCCGAAGATCAAAGTCCGCTTGATCGCACTTTACCCTGCGCGGCGAGTACGGATTATAGCAAGGCATATATCCATCACCTTATTCGTAGCGGAGAGCTTTTAGGGGCGATGCTGCTCAGCTGGCATAATATCGCTTATTTCCAAGGCCTGATGGCGCGCATGCGCGCGGCGATTGCGGCGGGTGAGTTTAACGCCTTTGCCGATACTTTTCGGGCAGGACTCGCGTCGGCGCAGGTTCGCGATTAACCGGTGCCGCCGGATCGTCCGGGGAAACGACAATGCGCATTGGCCCGCTTACAGAACTCGGCCGGGCGGGATAGGCGCAGCCAAAGGCTCCGCCAATGCCTTTTAAATAGGCCCGCCTGATTCGTCCCATCTCATAAGCTTTCCGTAATTTACGCTCATATTGATGTGCGCCCGTCACGCGGCGCACAACGCTGCGATAGGGAATCCATCCCGTCGCGGCGTCTTCAATGGCATTTGTCGCGGCATTGCTTGCGGCTTCGGCGACGAGTTCGGAGCGAGAACTCTCTGCGGCAGACACATCCGCGCTATTGCCCAGAACAGCGTTTAGCGCATTAACCTCTGTGATGAGGTCTTGGCAATGAACAGGGCCATCAATTGCATAGGGGTAAGTAATGCGAGCGAGTACGCGCGGGAGAGGGCGTTTGCTTAGATTAAAGTCGCGTAGCGGTGCGCGAAGGGCGTCAGGAATGCGCCGCGTTGTATTGACCATCGACTCGCGCATCACAGATTTGCGGGTTGATGGGACGTTCTGATCGTAACTGGTTTTGTGCTGCGCCGTAGACACGCAGGCGCATAAGCCCATATTTGCCGCGCAGATCAACAAAACGCTCAGCATATGACCCGATAAGTTATACATTGTCACACCCTATGCCATTAGGTCGCAGAAAAACAAGCAATATGCTGATTTATACTCTTGACCATATGCAATCGGCTGCCTATCTAGCCGCCTCTTGGGAGCTGTTAGCTCAGTTGGTAGAGCAACTGACTTTTAATCAGTAGGTCCAGGGTTCGAATCCCTGACAGCTCACCATTTTATTTGGTATGTGAATGCTAAATAAACAAATACACTGGTTGATGAACGTTAAATAAATAAACGTCTTGGTTAATGAACGCTAATTGAACAAAAGTTCGATTGTTGGTGCAAAAAAGCAACATTTTTTAATAAATAACCTGAATCATAGGTGTGATGCTCTGGATTTTATTAAAAGCCTAATGTAACACGCTCTTAAGTGTCTAAATCCTTAGGCATGTGGAAACCGGGGATGTCCCGACAAATTAATGAATGGCTATGCCATTTCGGAGGAATATTATGAAGCACAAGCTTCTCGCCGCAGCCGGACTGGCTGCACTCATGGCGCTGCCAACTGCGGCGTCTGCTCAAGATGCCGGTTGGTATCTACGTGGTAACGTTGGTGGAGGCGTTTTCGATAGCGTTGACTTCACTGGTGATCTTGTTGGTGACGTCGAAGGTGAAGGCAATCTAGCCCCATCCATCGGTATCGGTTACGAATTCGACAATAACTGGCGTCTTGAACTAGACGGCACTGCATTGTGGAACGACACTGCTAAGATTCAACAGCTTCCAAGCACGTCATCAGATTTCCGTACATATTCTGCTATGCTGAACGCAATTTATGACTTTAACGATTTCGGTCGTTGGGAGCCATATGTTGGTGC
>CALKXN010000362.1 GCA_938003555.1 uncultured Robiginitomaculum sp.
GTAGCGGGTCTTTTTTTGCCCTTGGTTTTGGAGAACCTTGTGAAACTCTATGATTATCTACCGTCGGGCAATAGCTATAAAGTGCGTTTGCTCATGTCCTATCTGAGGCAAACCTATCAGCACGTGCCGATTGATATTCACAAATCCGAAACGCACACGGTAGATTTTTTAGCTAAGAACCCAGCGGGCCAAATTCCACTACTCGAACTTGATGATGGACGGGTGATTGCGGAGAGCAATGCTATACTGCTCTATCTAGGCGAGGGCAGTTCGTTTGTACCCGATGATAAATTTGACCGCGCGAAAATGTATCAATGGATGTTCTTTGAGCAATATAAGCACGAACCCGCAATCGCTGTCGCGCGATTCATTCGTCACTATGCTATGGAAAGCCGGGCAGAGGATTTGCCTAATCTTATGACACGCGGAAATGCGGTGCTCGCCATTATGGACAGGCATTTAAACGATAGAGAGTGGTTTGCTGGCGACGCGCAAAGTCTCGCTGATGTGGCGCTTTATGCATATACACATGTCGCGGGTGAAGGCGGTTTTGAGCTAAGCGCTTATCCGAATATACAGAAGTGGATTTTGCGGTTTGCGCAACATGAGCGGCATATTCTGATTACGGATCAACCGAGTAGCGGATAACTCGCGCGCGGGACGTAAATATTAGGCCCGCGTTTTTTCGGCTCGCTGCTGTAAAGGATCATTTCATCGGTAAATTGCGCAGGCGCTTTAAAGCGAACCATGCGTTTTTCAAAGGCAAGGATGCGTTCATGCGGGGCGTCCTGTTTCATATACGCCATTGTGATGTGCGGGATAAAATTTCGAACTTCGAGATTGATGCGGGCCTCCCTAGCAGCGCGGCGACAGGCTTTGCGCAGCGTTGTAATTTGCTCGCTCGGCTCAACTCGCGCCCATATGGCGTGTATGTCAGTTTTGCCAAAATGCCCCGCGCCTTCTACGGAAAGCTCAACAGCGGGCAGCGGGTTTCTCGCCAAAGCATCGTCTAACACTTCGGCTTGATCCATGCTGACCTCGCCAAAATAGCAAAGCGTCATATGCAGGTTTTCACGCGGTCTCCACCGCGCGCCCGATACGCCGCGCTGCATACGGTCAATATCTTTGGCGAGTTTGTCGTAAACGGGCAGGGCGGCAAATAATATCATAGGCGGTTTTGATTATGCAGAGGCAACAGGAGAGCGGAAGCGTTTGTGTAGGGCGTCGGCAGCTTTTTCCATATCATCCGTCCATTCAATGTCATGAGCGTCAATATTTTCGGCCAATTGCTCGAGCGTCGTTGCGCCAATAATATTCGAGGTCACAAAGGCGCGAGACTCGGCGAATTTATAAGCAAATTGTGTTGGCGTGATGCCAAGATCGCGCGCGGCCTGGTTACAGGCTTTCTCGGCCTCAGCTTTGCGGGCCAGATCATAACGCCCCAAAAATTGCGGGAATAGATCCCCGCGTGATTTCTTGGGCGCTTTGCCGTCATCATATTTTCCCGTTAGCAAACCCATGCCGAGCGATGAGTAGGGCAGCAGGCCAACATCTTCGCGCATGGCGATTTCTGCGGCGCCGTAATCAAAGCGGCGCGCCAGCAGGCTATAGACATTTTGAATGGAAGCCGGGCGCGGCAAGCCATGTTGCTCTGAAAGCTGCAAAAATTTCATCGTGCCCCAGGGGGACTCATTGGACAGGCCAATATGGCGGATATTGCCTTTTTCGACATGGCGTTGTAGCGCGCCCAGAATTTCGATCATGTCGACCGCGTCATCGGCGTCATAGTCATAATAGCTGTGAAAACCAAAACCGCTCACTTGGCGATCGGGCCAATGGAGCTGGTAAAGGTCAATGTAATCGGTGTTTAGGCGGCGCAGAGACTTCTCTACGGCTTCATCAATTTGCGCGGGGCTGTGGCGGGTCTGCTCGGCGTTGTCGCGCGTCCATGTCATACCGCTGCGGCCCGTGACTTTGGTGGCGAGGATGAAATCATCGCGTTTGCCGCGCGCTTTAATCCAGCTTCCAATACATTCCTCTGTGCGGCCTTGGGTCTTGGCATTACCCGGAACGGGGTACATTTCCGCGGTATCGATAAAATTGATGCCGCGATCACGCGCGTAATCGAGCTGGGCATGCGCGTCAGCTTCACTATTTTGCTCACCCCACGTCATCGTGCCAAGGCAAACCGATGTAACAGACAGGCCGCTGCGGCCAAGAGGGCGTAATTCCATATTAAGGCTCCGAAAGGGATAAGTGACGCCATAGGTCAAAACCCTTGGCTATTTGCGGTTTCTTACTATATAATAGATGTAATGACAGGGCGAAATTTGAGTTCACCCACAATCCTGTCTCAAATTTTGAAAGGGTTTATTATGAACCAGTTTAACAATCCTGCTGCTCAAAGCGCCGCAACTGATGTCGGTTTGCGCAGCTTCCTTATGGGCACATACAAAAAAATGGGCTTGGCCATGATCGTTTCGATGGTCGTTGCTTGGGCATTTGCTAATTATGTTATGTTCAACGCTGCTGGAAACTTGACTTCAATCGGTGCGTTGCTGTTTAGCCCTGTGGCTTCACTCGCTTTGATTATCGGTATTCCAGTTGCTTTCGGCATTGTCGGCGCAAAGGTTCAATCAATGAGCGTTATGGCTGTTAACGTATTCCTTTACGGCTTTGCGGCAGTACTAGGTATCTGGATGTCCAGTATTGCGGCTCTTGCAACGGGCCTCATCGGCGGGGGTGCATTTGACCCTTATCTTGTGCCAAAAGTCTTCTTCATGTCTGCGGCTGCATTTGCGGGTGTGTCCTTGTTTGGTTATGTCACGAAACGTGACCTTGGCCCGATTGCTAAAGTTGCCTTTATGGTCTTTGTCGGCTTTATCGCTCTTATGGTCTTAGGGATGTTTATTCCTTCCATGGCGATTGGCGGAACGCTTGGCATGATCATCACAGTTGTTGCGCTCTTAGCAATCTGTGCGATTACGGCTTGGGAAACACAGCAGCTCAAGCGCATTTATTACAGCACAATGGGTAATCCAGAAATGGCGACAAAGCTGTCAACGATCGGCGCAGCGTCATTGCTTCTGTCATTCGTGAATATCTTTAACCTGATCCTGAGCTTATTCACGAGCTTTGGCGAGTAAGTCAGCCTAAGAGATTTAAAATTCAAGCCCCGCTCAATTGAGCGGGGCTTTTTTATGCGATAATCTCTGCCGCGTTCTCGGCAATACGGATCATTTGCGCGCGGTCACCAAAGGCTTCAAACAAGCCTGCGTCTGTGCCGGTCATGAAACTGTGCGCGGGCAATGTCAGGAGTTCTTCGGCTAGCGCACTACGGCGATACTCGTCCAGATGCGCAGCAACTTCATCCAGCAAAAGCGCCAAGGGGCGCTCGGGATGTGCCTCAGCCTGCGTTCGGGCCTGCGCGAGTATCAGTCCAATCAGAAGCGCTTTTTGCTCTCCGGTGGAACAGTCACCTGCGGGCATGGATTTGGGCGCGTGATGCACAATTAAATCAGAACGGTGAACGCCGCGCAGCGTCCGTCCCGCGCGGCGATCCAGCCCGCGATCAGATTTTAGCCATGCCGAGATTTGCCGCTCAACATCAATACTATCATCGCCGCGCGCATATAGCGCCTCGGCCTCGCCTTCAATAATAGCGGTGGATTTCGGAAAGGCGGTTTCGGGGCGCGCCTGTATTTGGGCGCTAAGCTGTTTTAACGTTTCAAAGCGGGCAAGTGCAATCTGCGCGCCGCAGCTGGCCATATCGGTTTCCAGCGCGTCGAACCACAGATCATCCTCAATCCCGTCGCTGAGCAGGCGGTTGCGATCTGCGCGGGCCTTTTCATAGCGTAGCGTCATCTGCCCATGCTTTGGAAAGCCGGGAAGGCAGAGACGGTCAAGAAATTTGCGCCGCTCGCCTGCGGGGCCTGTAAAGAGACGGTCCTGCGCGGGGGTGAGCCACATGACCGCGATGCGCTGTCCAATCACTGTGCTTGTCGCTGCTTTGCCGTCAATGCGCTGCGTGCGGCGGCGCGGGGCTTCCGGGACTTGGCCTATGGCGATTTTGGTTTCATCCTCACCGGAGAGCCGCGCATTTATGCCCCAAGCGCGCGCGCG
>CALKXN010000363.1 GCA_938003555.1 uncultured Robiginitomaculum sp.
AAGACGCGCTTTGACGCTCAAGCGGCATACCTAATAAGGTAATCATACGTTCAGCCACCTGCCCCGCTGTTGGCGCAGCATTCCAGCCTGCGGTCGCATAGCCATATGTTCCGGGCGCCGCCTTAGGCTCGTCATATGTCACGAAAATAAGATATTTAGGATCGCTATGTGGGAAGCTCAAAACAAAAGACGTCACAAGTTTACGCTCTTGATATCCACCGCGCCCGGGCTTTTCCGCCGTTCCGGTTTTGCCCATAAACCCAAATCCGGGAACTTCGGCATTGCGGCCCGTGCCATCGGTCATGACGTAACGCATCATATCGCGCATCATATCAGATGTGTCCTGCGCGATAACGCGGCGACGCGGCTGCATTTGGCCCACGCTGCGATATTCGAGTGTCGGCGTGACATAGTCCCCGCCATTTACAAGTGCAGAGAGCGCGGTTGCCAAAGCCAGCGGCGTGACCGCAATGCCGTGACCATAGGATACGGTGGCCGTTGTTAAATCCTGCCACTCGACCGGCAATTGCGGCGCCGCGCTTTCAGCCAGTTCAATCGGAACGCGGTCAAATAATCCAAATTTGCGCAAGAAATCTTGCTGCGCAACATCACCCACCTCAAGGGCATACATGGCAGTGCCGCGATTAGAGCTATCGGCCAAGACATCAAACATTTTAAGCGGGTCATTACTTTTGTGATCATCGCGAATGGATTTACGACGAATAATAAGCGGGTCTTGGACTGGCATAGGGCGCTCCGGGTCAATGCCAGACTCCAGCGCGAGCGCCATTGTCAAAGGCTTGAATGTTGAACCCAATTCATATGTGCCCATCGTGGCACGATTAAAGCGCGTTTGCGACAATGCTGCGGCGTAATTATTGGGATCAAAATCCGGCAAACTGGCGAGCGCCAAAACTTCGCCTGTGTTTACATCAAGGATAACGCCCGCCGCGCCGTCGGCCTTGAAACGCTCCATCCCCCACTGCAACTCTTCGGTCAGGATGTTTTGAAACCGCAAATCAATGGAGAGCTTTTTCGGTTTGTCCGGCTGCGCCATTAACTGCGCGTCAAAAGCCCGCTCCGCGCCCGCTGCGCCCTGCATATCCACATCCGTCCAGCCCATAAGATGCGCGCCAAGACGGCCAGCCGGATAAACTCGGCGCGGCTCAACTTCGAAAGCTAGCCCGGGCTGACCCAATTCAAATACCGCCTGGCGCTCTTTGGGTGTTAAATTGCGACTAATCCAAATAAATTCTTTGCCGGATGTGAGGCGCTCATAGACTTGATCATAATCCAGATCCGGCAAAACCATCACGACCAACTCTGCCGTTTCGGCAGGATCACCAACAAGGCGCGTATCGGCATAAAGCGAAAATGTTTGCAGCGTTGTCGCCAAAATCGCGCCGTTACGGTCAAGAATGTCGGCGCGCGTTTTTACTTCAGTTTGGGCATAGACCATGCGCTCAGGGGAAGCATGCAACACCGCAACCTCAGCCAAACGCCCCAAGATCAACAAGAAGACCCCAAGAAACACTAAAACGCCAATAATTATACGCGTTCGACCCTCTCGGACCGCTTCAAACTCTAGGTCTTCGACAACAAGTTGGCGTGACGGAATAAATTCAGATAAATTCTGCGCGCGAGGACTTGGAGCTTGATCGCTCATGGCGCGTCCTCCGCCTTAACAGGTACGCGCACGACCAATTCATCAAGCGTAATCATCTGCGCCGCCTTGGTCGGTCCAAGCTCTAAATGGGTTTGCGCAAGTTCAGACAGCCGCGCCGGATTTTGCAAATGCGCGATCTCCGCTTCAAGCACGCGAATAGCAGATTGCTCATGCTTTAGTTCAGACTGAAGCCGCTCCATATTTTTTTGGACGCTTTGCGCCTTCGTCTTAGTTACATATAGCGCCGCGACCAAAGCAAAGCCTACAAGAATTAAAATGATGATGCCTAAACGCTTCATGACATCACCTTGGCTAGACTTGCCAAAGACGGAGCACGCGGCAGCAAGCTCTCATCTCTGACAGGCCAAGGCGCAGCATCCGTGCGGATGGCGCGGCGCAGCTTTGCGGAGCGCGAGCGTACATTCGCAGATAATTCCGCCTTGGACGCCGTTAAAGCCGAACGTCCAGGCAAGGTAAATGATGCAGCAGGGCCAGTATCTTCGACCTCTGGCATATAACGCGACTGCCCCTTTGTTTCTCCGGCGCGGCGACGCAAATAGCTTTTGACAATGCGGTCCTCGAGGGAGTGAAACGCAACAACAACCAATCGTCCGCCCGGAGCCAAAACCGCTTCAGCAGCCAGTAACGCGCGGTAAAGCTCGCCCAGTTCGTCATTGACGAAAATACGCAAAGCTTGAAAGACTCGCGTGGCCGGATTGATTTTACCACTTTTGCCCAGCGCCTGCGCCATCAGATCCGCAAGCTGCGCCGTCGTAATAATCGGCTCAACTTCGCGCGCGCGCACGATAAAATCCGCACAGCGTTTCGCCCGGCGCTCTTCACCGTAAACTTGAAATATCTTAGCCAAATCACCATGCGATAAATGCGCGACAGCATCTGCTGCGCTCGGACCGCTTTGGGCCATACGCATGTCCAACGGGCCGTCTTTTTGGAAGGAAAAGCCGCGAACAGCTTGGTCAAGCTGCATCGATGAAACACCAATATCTAAAACAATACCATCTACTTTGCGATCCCCCACCGCCTCAGCCATATCGGAAAAAGCTCCGGCAAAAAATTCGAACCGAGAACCGTAACGCGCGGCGTAATCGGACACGCGCGGCGCAACATTAGGATCACGATCAATCGCAATGAGACTGACATCGTCCGCTTCTAAAATTGCCTTGCTATATCCGCCATTGCCGAATGTACCATCAATAAATAATTCACCGGCTTGCGGTGAGAGCGCAGCCATAACTTCGGGCAGCATAACAGGATAATGTGGCTGCGCAGCAATCATTGAGGACGCCCTTGAAGACGTAGGCGGTGACGATTTTCGCGCGCCATCTTACGCGCCGACTCGGCATGAGATTCATAAGCCTCCGGCGACCAGATTTCAAAACGGCGACCAAGACCAATAAATGTCGCGCGGCCATTTAGCCCTGCATATTCAGCCAAGTCCTTAGGGAGCGTGACGCGCCCTGTGCTGTCAAATGACAAACGGCGACTTTCAGCAAATATAGCGCGCTCAAATGCGATGCGCGCCTCATCATAGGGGTCCATACCCTCAAGCAAAGCCTGATAGTCCTGAAGAAGCCTGATACCACCGCCCTCAAGATAGGCCCCGTCAAAACTTGGCCAAACCACAATGCCGTCAAAGTTGCCATCACCCACAACTGCGCGAAAGTCTGCAGGTACGGATAACCGTCCCTTCGCATCCAACGCATTGGTCGCTGTCGATAAAAACATTGCAATTTCCCCTGAGCGCAAATCGCTTGCGCCGAAACATATTACTATCATGGGATTTCATGGTATTCAATGGGAAATTAAGGTATCATTAGCCATAAACACACGGTTTACCGTAGGTTTTGACAGGTAAAATCCACCCTGTGGATAACTATAGGCAGAATCCGTAAATCATTGATTTAGAGAAAGAGACGCGTTTAGCGTTAAGCTTGCGCCTCAAAAAATTCAGACAAGAGGCGCTGCGCGCCATCTTTGTTTTCGGACCAATACGGAATGACCTGAATAAGGGCCGCATAAACGCCGCGATTGATTAACGCCTTTGACGCCATATCTGGAAACCGCAAATCACTATGTGGCAGCCAAAATGTATAATGCATCGTCAGGCGCTGAACCAAGGCATCCGCCTCACTATCAGAGAGATCAATGAAGCCCTCGCCGCGCAAGGTCGACACCAGACTATCAAAGGCCCCTTCCTTCGCCCGCAACAGACGAGCAAACTGAGGTGCAAGTTCGGGGATTTTTTCAAATACCCAACCTAAATTACGATAGAAAAACCGGAAGTCATAAATCTCTTCAAAGATAATATAAAGATAGACCCAATTATCTTCGAGCTGCAGCGGATTATTAACCGGCGCATCAAGCACCATGCGCATTTCAGATTCAAAACGTGCATAAAGCTCTTCGATGATGAGCACTTTGCCCTTGAAGTGATAATGTAAATTACCGGGACTAATCCCCATGACGCTAGCAATGTCGACGCTGCCAACTTCGGCCAGCCCCTCTTCGTTAAATAGGGCTAAGGCCGTGGATAAGATAAGTTCTCGTGTCGGGCGGCGGGCCATTTACAGTTTAGGTCGACTTCGATTTAGGCGATGTCGTTTTCTGCGTCACGACCCTCTTGGTCGAGGACTTTTTTACTGGGGCTTTTTTAGCGGGCGTTTTTTTAACCTTTGGCTTGGCGGCACCTGCCCCCATGACAGCCATGATCGCATCAAGCTTTGCGTCCATTGCATCCAAGCGCTTCTCAACATCCGACTTAGGCTCAGACTTTGATCGCCCTGATGGGATATGATCCTCAACCCAATCAGAGGATTTTGCTCCGGCGGCTTTGATCTTTTGGCGCATGGATTTTATGCGCGCGTCAATATCTATATCCGGAACCTGAGCCATTTGGGCAATCTCTTTACCCTTGGCCCTGCCAACGGCTTCGAACACTTGACCTTTTTGAACCAACTCATCAAAGACCGCGCTGGATTTCCCTGTCACTTCCTTGATTGCGCCCTGCGCCTCGGTAAAGGCACGACCATAGGCACCGATGCCGGCAAGCCATATACGGCGCGCCGTATCGCTTGTGCTGCGTTTTGGATCATCAGACTTATCATTTTCATCAGACATAAAGTCTCCTAGCAGGTTTTAGGCTGCGGCGATAGATGCCGCCACGGAAGGGACGCGCTCAAGCTCAACATCCGGCATCGGCACAGCTGGCTCGCCCATAAAATCACGAATGAGCGCAACAGTTTCAGCGCGGCGCGTCAGCAGAAATAGATGCCCCGCCCCATCAATGACTTTCAGGCGCGAGCGGCGCAAAAGCGTATCCAGTATCTTGCCATTCACGACAGGGACAATGTGGTCGCTCCCGCCCATTATTACGAGCGTTTTAGCGCGAATGCGGCGGATAAAGGGTATGCTTGACCACCCCATCATCGCAGAAAGCTGGAACAAATAGCCCTTAATGCTTGGCGGCATCATATTGATAGAGAACGCCTCAACGCCCTCACTTGCCACGTCACCATAAAGTGTCTCGAAATTTTTAGCGAGGAAGTCACGGTCTATATAGCGCTTGGGTGACATCATTTTAGATAGCGCTTTGGGATGACCCGGCACCATCGTCCAGCCTGTTGTCGTCGCGCATAAAATAAGGCGCTTGGTCATATCTTTATATTGCCATGCAAATTGCTGCGCAGGCCCGCCGCCCCAACTCACACCTAAAACATCAACTTCATCATACCCGTTTTCAAGCAAAATTTGCTTCGCGGCCTTGGCCACCCACCACGGGCGATATGGCACAGTTGGGTCGGGCGATCCGCCCACGCCCGGCATATCAAACGTAATGATATCGCGGCCAGAAAATGTATCAGCGAAGACCTGCGCGATCTCTAGATTTGCGCCAATGCCGTTAAAGAATAAAAGCGGTGTACGTTTACCGCGGCCTTTATCCGTACCCGACCAAATCGCAGTTCTAAGCTTTTGGTTGCCGACTTTACTAAAGAAAATCTTTGGCAAATTAGGGTGAAAATCGCTCATCAGAGCTCCTTATTTACGGCATGCGCAGTAGTTTACGCAATTCAATTAAGCGGCTCATTCTCGCTTGATATATAATTGAGGTGGGCCTCTTCGTATGTGAAGTAAAGCCCAAGCCTGTTAAGAAACCCTAAGTAAATACATACTCGCCTGGCGCTTGGCTAATCGGCGGATAGGCCTTGTTGCCCAGCTTTTTCGGCGCAGGTTTCATATCGCCGGAGCGCTCAGAGAGCCACTTATCCCAGCGCAGCCACCAACTCTCATCATGCGCCTGCGCGCCCTTGAGCCAATCTGTCGCCTTAGGTGGATGCTCAGGATTAGAGAAATAGCGCGCTTTGGGATTACCCGGAGGGTTCAGCAGCGATTGTATATGACCACTATTGGATAGCACAAAATCAATCTCCCCGCCGAACAGGCGAATATTTCGATAACAGGCAATCCATGGCGTAATGTGATCCGTCACGCCGGACACCATAAAGCCATCTTGAGTTACATTCGACAAATCAACCAAATGCCCCATAAATTCTGTCGTTCGATCCGGACGAAATGAGCGCTCTTTAAAAATATCCAGATAATCAGAATGCAACTGCGCCGGCAGATTTGTTGTATCTGCATTCCAAAACAGAACGTCATATGGAGGCGGGTCGTCACCGAGAAGGTAATTATTGACGACATAGTTCCAGATCAGATCATTCGGGCGCATCCATGCAAACATGCGGCCAAGCTCGTCGCCGTCCAAAACACCTTTGCGCTTACTATGGGCGCGAGCCGCCTCGATTGCAGCGTCAGTGACAAATAAGCCGACCTCGCTATCTGATTTTTTCCCGTCCAGAACAGACACAA
>CALKXN010000364.1 GCA_938003555.1 uncultured Robiginitomaculum sp.
ACCTGAACCTTTAATTTCTCACCTTTAATCTCTTTGACGATTTTTTTGGCGAGTTCTTTTTCAAGGCCTTGTTTGACCGCAATATTTTGGCGAACGCTCATGCCTGTCGCGGGTTCAACTTTTTGATAGTCCAACATGCCCGGCTCAATGCCGCGCTTATTGAGCTGCCCGCGAATAATCTCGTGCATCTGCTTTAATTTTAATTCGTCATCGGCATGCACCGTCAACATACCATCAGTATGCTCAAGGCGCGCGCTTGAGCCTTTAAAATCGTAACGCGTGGAAATTTCACGCGTTACGTTTTGAACTGCATTATCGACCTCGGCGAGGTCAACTTCGGATACAACATCAAATGACGGCATCACTTAGCTCCGTGTGGTTTAAGTCTTCTGGTTCGTATACTGGCGAAGCTCTTTACGCGCAACCTGCATGCGGTGAACCGCGTCAGGACCATCGGCAAAGCGAAGCGTGCGCATACCGGCATACATCGCGGCAAGCGGCGTATCTTGGGATACGCCAACGCCGCCATGCATTTGCATCGCCTCATCAATGACTTTGAGCGCCATATTCGGCGCAGCGACTTTAATCTGGCTGATCCACGGCGCAGCTGCGCGCTTATCACCCTGATCCATCATCCAAGCCGCTTTTAGGCAAAGAAGTCGCGACTGCTCAATCTCTATGCGGCACTCGGCAATGATATCGTAATTCGCGCCAAGCTTGGCCAACGGACGACCAAAGGCCGTGCGGTTCAATGAACGCTTACACATCAGCTCTAGCGCGCGCTCAGCTTGCCCCACACTACGCATGCAATGGTGAATACGGCCAGGTCCAAGACGCCCTTGAGACACTTCAAAGCCGCGCCCTTCGCCCAGCAGCAAAGCACTTGCTGGAACGCGGACATTCTCAAAACGAATATGCATATGACCATGCGGCGCGTCATCATTACCAAACACCTGCATCGCGCGCAGGATTGTCACGCCCGGCAGGCCCGCAGGAATAGCAAACATAGAATGCTGTTCATGACGCGGCACATCACCATCACGCGGCGCGGTGCGCGCCATAAGGATATAAACAGAACAGCGCGGATCACCGGCGCCAGAGCTCCAATATTTCTCGCCATTAAAAACCCACTCATCACCGTCTTTAACGGCGGAGAAATCAAGATTAGTGGCGTCCGAGCTAGCCACATCCGGCTCTGTCATCAAAAACGCGCTACGGATTTTGCCCTCGAGCAAATCGCCTAGCCACTGGTCTTTATGTTCCTGTGCGCCGTAACGCTCCAGCACTTCCATATTGCCCGTATCGGGCGCGGCGCAGTTAAACACTTCGGCCGCAAGCATGCACCAGCCCATTTCCTCAGCTAGATAAGCATATTCCACCGTCGACAGACCATAGCCCTTGTCGCTATCCGTCAGCCAGAAATTCCACAGGCCGCGCTCACGCGCTTTAGCTTTGAGGGTCTCACGAATTTCAGTCTGGCGATCCGTAAAGGCGAAACGGCCATCCGGATGCTTGCCGACCTCGTTGTGATATTCCACATCCAGCGGCATAATTTCATTACGCACCATATCTCGCACAGCTTCGACGAGAGGCCTTACGCGCTCGCTCATTCCCAGGTTCATCTCAGTCATATCATCGTCCCTTTATAATTATTCTGAATATTTCAAGTGTCTTATAATTTTCCATCGGCAATGCGCGCGCGCGCGAGTTTGCCCAGCATATTCGTCATTTGGCCATAGCTTTTAAAGCGCTCATTATCGGTCTGGCCGTGATAATAGCGATAGTAAATTTGCTGAATGATGACAGCCAAACGAAAGATGCCGTAAACATAGTAATATGGAATATTACTGACATCATGGCCCGTCTTATCGGCGTAAAATTGCGCCACATCTGCGCGGTTCATCATGCCCGGCTCGCGGCTGGGTTGACGCACCATCATCTGCATATAGGGCGGGTCATTGGGTTCAATCCAATAGGCAAGCGTATTGCCCAAATCCATCAGCGGGTCACCCAGCGCGCTAATTTCCCAATCCAGAATAGCCGAGATTTTATGCGGGTCAGCGGCGTCTAAAATGCAATTATCAATCCGAAAGTCTCCGTGGACAATCGCATGGGCATTTTCTGTTTTGGGACGATTATCATCCAGCCATTTTCGAACGTCTTCGAATTTTTCGACATCGTCCGTCCACGCTTTTTCATAGCGGCGGTTCCAGCCTAAAATCTGGCGCTCAATATAGCCTTCGGGTTTTCCGAAATCGGCGAGACCTGCGGCTTTAAAGTCCACCTGATGAAGCTCAACAAGCTTTGTAAAAAACCCATCACAAAGCTTAGCCCCATCGCTCTCATCCCATCCCCACTCGGCGGGAATATCATTATGCAGAAGCGGCCCCTCGACCTTATCCATGACGTAAAATTCTGCGCCAATAATGGACTCATCATCAGTGTAGTGCAGAACAGGCGGCACCGCAGAAAAGACGGGTTTAAGGTCGCGCATGATGCGGTATTCGCGCCACATATCATGGCCGCTTTTGGGTTTTGTGCCCGTAGGCGGGCGGCGTAAAACCAGTTTTCGATCCGGATAGGCGAGTTCGTAAGTCAGGTTCGACGCGCCGCTGGGATATTGCTTCACCACCGGATTGCCAGACAGGCCCTTAATATTGGCCTTTAGCTCCGCGTCCGCTTTGGCAATGTCAAATTCATCACCTTTGCGAACATCGCGTGCAGAATTTTCTCCGACTGCGCTCATTAAATCACGGCTCCGCCGTCAACGATCATGCACTGCCCTGTATAATAGCTGGCTTCTTTGGAGGCCATGTAAAGCACCGCGCCAACCATTTCCTTAGGCTGCGCCATACGCTTAATCGCGAGATTCATTTTAACATATATATCCATCGCTGGATTGTCTTTGAGCGCGCTGGCTAGTTTTGTATCTGTAAAGCCCGGGAGCAGCGCATTTACGCGCACGCCGTGCTGACTATATTCTTTCGCGAGGCCTTGGGTCATCGCAATCAATGCCGCTTTGCTCATCCCGTAAATCACGCGAAACTCAGCAGGTTGCAAGCCGTCAATTGAGGCCACATTCACGATAGAGCCGCCGCCATTTGCCTTGAGCATTTTAAACGCGCTGGTCGCGAGGAAATATGGTCCGCGCGTATTAACCTCAATGGTCTTATCAAAAGCCGCTGGGCTAGCTTCGTGGGCTGGGCCGAAATGCGGGCTGGTCGCGCCATTATTGATAAGGTGATCAAGGCGGCCATGAGTTTTTTCAATATGGGCCAAGACGTCTTTATGATCGGACAGTTCACCTAAATGAAGCGTTAGCGCGCTGGCCTTACCGCCTTTGGCAACAATGTCCTCAGCGACTTTCTGGCAGTCCTGTACTTTGCGCGAGGTGCAGATGACATGCGCGCCGTGCTCCGCAAAGCCGTGGGCAATCGCTTCGCCAATACCGCGGCTCGCGCCGGCAATGAGAACAACTTGGTCTGTGAAATCAAAACGGGGCATAATATCTCCTATTATAAGGGTAAGTCTTGGGGATTGATCTTGCTTTTCAGCTTCACCATCCCGTGAATATATCGGTTGTAATCCATTGCCTTGCCTTTGAAATAGTCTCCCACAACAGGGTGAGACAGCACAAGGAAATCATCATTTTCTATGGACGCTTTCAGCGCAGCGGCCACGTCAGAGGGCTCCAAATAGCCATCTTTGCTTTCTTCGGCAAATTTCTGGCCTTTGGTCATATTGCTACGGACATATTGCGGGCAAATGCAATTTGCAAAAATGCCGTCTTTGCGATGCGC
>CALKXN010000365.1 GCA_938003555.1 uncultured Robiginitomaculum sp.
ACCCTTCCCGCTTTGTCTTGCCCGCATTGCGCGCCGCTGTTACATGTCTGAAAATCAAAAAAATCAGGACATGACTATGCGCGTTTCAAATATTGTGTTTACGGCTTTGGCGGCCACGACTTTGACATTGGGCGCTTGCTCTAAGGCTGAGCAAGAGCTTCATTTTGAGGCGGATATTCCGCACGCTCAACTGAGCGAAAATGTTATTCCATCTGAATACGCTCTGGATTTAAGGATCGACCCGCAAGCTGATGGCATGAGCGGGACATCTGTTATTTCTGTTGATATTGCCAAGCCGACCAAACGCATTTGGTTGCATGGTAAAAATATGACGGTTAGCGATGTCACGCTCACCTCTGGCGATAAAAGTTTTACTGGCGCATTCACAGAAATCGACGCCGCCGAGGCCCCATCCGGCGTGGCGCGTATTGATTTCGAACAAGCGGTTCCCGCCGGCAAAGCCGTCATCACCCTGCCCTTTGAAACGCCTTATAACCTGTCGCTCAATTCAGCCTATAAAGTCGAGCGCGGCGAAGATGCCTATATCGTGACGCAGATGGAGCCCATTGGCGCGCGCGAAGCCTTCCCAAGCTTTGACGAGCCGAAGTTCAAAGTTCCCTTCACTGTCTCGATTAGCTCCCCTTCTGAAAATGTTGTTTATTTCAACACGCCCGAAACATCGCAAACCGCCGATGATAAGGGCTGGACGACATATCAATATCAAACCACCCGCCCGCTTCCGACCTATTTGATCGCCTTTGGCGCGGGGCCATATGATGTTGTCGATTACGGCGATATTCCGCCCAATGATGTGCGCGCGCGTCCGCTGCGTTTGCGCGGCCTCGCGGCGAAGGGCTCCGGCCCCCGTTTGGATTACGCCCTGCGAAATACAGAGGGATTATTGACAGCGCTGGAAGGCTATTTTGGCACGGAATATCCCTATGAGAAACTCGATTTAATCGCCGCCCCTGACTACGCTTTCGGGGCCATGGAAAATCCCGGCGCAATTGTTTACCGCGAATATTTATTGCTGCTTGATGATAACGCGCCTCTATCTCAGAAGCGCGCCTATGCCAGCGTGCACAGTCACGAGCTGGCCCATCAATGGTTTGGCAATCTCGTCACCCCCGTCTGGTGGGAAGATATTTGGCTAAATGAAGCCTTTGCGACATGGATGGGTAATAAAGGCGTCGATATTTGGCGCCCCGAAGATAATTTCTCGCGCAATACGCTCAACTCGGCGCTCGGTGCGATGAATATTGATACGCTGTCCACGACCCGCAAAGTCCGCGAGCCGCTAGAGCGCACCGAAAATGTGATGGATCAATTTGACGGCATTACCTACCGCAAAGGCGGCGGCGTATTGTCCATGTTTGAGAGCTATGTCGGCGTAGATAATTTCCAAGCGGGCGTGCGCCTGCACATGGACCGTTACCAAGACGGCGTCGCCACGGGCGATGATTTTTTCCAATCTATCGCGGACGGTTCGGGTAATCCTGATGTCGTCGACGCTATGAAGAGTTTTGTCGATCAACCGGGCCTGCCCTTGGTAACGGGCAAACTCCAATGCTCTAACACAGATGACGATGCGAAAACCACAATTGTCGAGCTGACCCAATCCCGCTACGCGCCGCTGGGGTCTAAGACAGAGCAAGGCCAAATCTGGCAGATCCCCGTATGCGCTAACTTTGGGTATGCCGACGGAACAACGCTTAAGGCCTGCAGCTTGATGAAAGACCGTGAGGCGGTTTTAGAAACAGACAAGCCGGGCTGTGCCGATTGGGTCATGCTCAATGAAAATGGCTCAGGATATTATCGCTTCTCGCTGGATGAAGCGGCTTGGTTATCTCTGCTTAAAAATTCTGATCAGCTCAATGAACGTGAGACGCTCGCCATGCAGGATAGTCTCGAAGCGGGTTTCCGCGCAGGCGAAGTTAGCTCTGATGTCTTCATCACGGGCATGCGCGTTCTGGCGGCCCACCCCGAATATGATATTTCCAGCAAGGCCGGGAACTATCTGGGATGGATGCACAGCCGCCTGCCCGAAGACAGCCGCCCCGCCGTCGCCAAGCTAACGCAAGACATGTATGCTGAGCGTTATCGCACCACGGTCGGCACGGACACAACGGACGGCAATTTGCTCGCCCCAACGCTCGCCGGGCGCTTAGTTAATTACGGCGGCGATCCCGCTATGGAAGCCGCCTTTGCCGGACAAGGCGCAGCCTATTTAGGACTGGACGGCGAGCCGAATAAAGACGCCGTAGCCTCGAACCTTTTATCGCGCGCCCTACGCGCCGTGATGAAGTCGCGCGGCGAAGACGCCTATGGCCCGCTGCTCGAGATGGCGAAATCTGGCAGCGCGCTGGAAAAAGGCACGGCCATCGGCGCGCTCGGTAGCACCGAAGACCCAACGATTGCCGCCAATTTATGGGACGTTGCGCTTAATGATAAAGAGACGATCACAGGCCGTCAGGCCACATCGCTACTGGCCACGATGATGAGCAATGACCCGATCAAAGACGGCACATGGTCATGGTTTAAAAGTAACTTTGATGCCTTTGTCTCAACTCGCGTGGCTGATGTGCGCAAACCGGGCATGCCGGGCTTTGCGCCGGGCTGCTCAGCCGAGGCCGCCGCAGAAGCAACGGCGTTCTTTGAGTCCAAAGCCGAGCTTATCCCGGGCTATGAACGCAACCTATTGCAAACCGTAGAGCGCATAGAACTTTGCGCCGCACTAAAAGATGCGAAAGCCGAGGAAATGGCAGCGGCATTGGGTAATCAATAAGTGACGATCAAGGCTGCAATATTAGGCGCGTCGCGCATTGCGCCGCGCGCCTTTATTACGCCGGCCAAAGCGCGCCGCGATATTGAAATTATCGCTGTGGGGTGCCGTGATATAAGGCGCGGTCATGACTATATCACCGCGCATGACTTGCCCGCAAACGCGATGAGCTATGAGGAGGCCGCAACCCATCCTGACATTGATATCGTCTATAACGCCCTTCCCCCTGCGATCCACTTAACGACCATTCTCCCTGCACTTAAAGCGGGCAAGGCGGTGCTTTGCGAAAAGCCCTTTTCGATGAACGCCGCGCAAGCCCGCAGGATCGGCGACGCCGCCATCCAGAACAGGGCTCTGATTTTAGAGGCCTTTCACTACCAATTTCACGACGCCTTTATCGACTTTAAACGCCGTATTGATCGCGGCGATATTGGCGAAGTTTTCGCCTTTGAGGGTAAATTCAATGTCGTGATTACAGAAACGCCCGGAGAGCTTCGGTTCAACCGAGCGCTTGGCGGCGGCGCGTTAATGGATTTGGGCTGTTACCCCCTTCACGCCGCACGAAAGCTCTTTGGAGAGCCTACGGATATTACCGCGCGGGCTGAGATTTATAAAACCATTGATCGTAATTTATGGGCCCGCATGCGCTGCGGAGACGTAGATGTCACGCTTGAATGCTCTATGGATGAGGTTTACCGCGGCGACCCTCACGTCATGATCATGGCGCACGGGCATAAGGGCGCTTTGGCACTCAAGAATTTCGTTTCCCCGCAAAACGGCCATAGGCTCATTCATTTGACCTCTAAAAGCGCCGCCCGTTTTGAGCATAAGGAAACTCCGTCATCTTATCGCGCACAATTAGATTTCTTTATTTCAGCATGGCGAGACTTGACATTGCCCGCGAAGGCCTACCCACAAGATTTTGTTAATCAAATGAAGGCGATAGATACGATTTACGCCGCGTGCG
Source organism: uncultured Robiginitomaculum sp. (assembly GCA_938003555.1). Taxonomy (GTDB): domain Bacteria; phylum Pseudomonadota; class Alphaproteobacteria; order Caulobacterales; family Maricaulaceae; genus Robiginitomaculum. Next base: position 3,750 of record CALKXN010000365.1, read on the forward strand.
GAATGGGCATTAACCCATAATTCACCACATTCCTTGTCAAGTTTTTAAGCGCTCCAAGATAGTATTTTCCCAAATCCGCAATGCTGTGGGAATTAAGGACATTTTGAATGCGTAATTTTTGGAAAGACGAAGCTGGCAACACTGCAATGATGTTTTCGGTTAGCTTAATCGGCATCCTCGCAGCGGCGGGCATGGCTATGGATTATGGGCGCGTCCGCTCAGAACAATCAACACTACAGGCACAAGTTGACGCGGCTGTACTCGCGTTAAGCAAATCTGACGCCAAGACGGATGATGAACGTCAAGGCGTCCTTATGGGCTCACTTCTTGAAAATGGATATGTCGTTGGAAACTATGTCCCAAGGTTTCGTTTCGTCAGCGATGGCACAGTTCGCGTTACAGCATCTAGCGATTACACCCCAATAGTTATGGGAATATTTGGGAAATCAAAAGTCAAAATTGAGGCCATAGCTGAGTCTAGAACCGCAAAAGAGGGCAATGTAGAGCTTGTCATGGTTCTTGATACGACGGACTCTATGCAAGGCGCGAAACTAACGGCATTAAAAGACGCCGCTACGGGATTGGTCAATTCCTTCGCAAATGTCAAAGACGCGAATGTTAAAATTGGACTTGTTCCATTTTCCAACTATGTGAATGTTGGTACTCACCCCTCTGTGCGTAACGCAAGTTGGCTGTCTGTCCCTCAAGATACCATCGATCTACAACCCCAAACTCGTCAACCAACGCGGGTCGTAACGCCAAGATCTTGCACGGGCTCGGAGACATTTACAGCCTATCAAGACGGCGCGCCTGTAACGCGCACCCGTCAAACAGGCTGCACGCCCGCCGTTACGGCGCCCAATGGCCAGCCCGTCACGACTATGGTTGATGTGGGCGATAAATGGCATGGATGTGTGGGCTCTCGCCCTGACCTTTTACACAAACGCGATTCGGACTACGCGACGCGCGTGCCAGGTTTGATGAATGTAGAGTGCGCAAATGAACTTGTTCCCCTGACGTTAAATTATGGCGACATGCGCAACAAAATATCGGCCTTAAGTGTTTCCAAAAACACATATATGCCAGCCGGCATCATGTGGGGGCAGCGCGTTTTATCACCAAATATACCTTATGATCAGGGCGCCTTAAGCACAGATGAAGATCAGAAAATCATGATCATTATGACCGATGGGGATAATTCTATGTATCTTCAAGGCGCAGAGCATCTTAAGTCCAGCCCGAAAAACAATCAGCACGCGACGCGGATGGATGTTACAAATAGAGACACCGAAGACGCCTGTACTCTTGCTAAATCTGCAGGGACAGAAGTTTTCACAATCGCCTTTGAGGTCAGTGATACTTCCACGAAAAGTATGTTGGAGCGCTGCGCTACAGATTCGAGTCATTACTTCGATGCTAGAAATTCACAGCAACTTGTCTCAGTGTTTGACAATATTGCGTCACAGATTTTTCAAGTCCGCTTGACGAAATAAACAGCTTATCAGGGCGCGGTGATTAAGCCGCGTCTGATAGAGATATATCCAACCTGCTAAGCATTTCTTTGGGCACAACTTGCCAGAACTTGCCTTTCTCTAGGTCCCATTCCGACAGGAGTTTCTTAGAAAACTCAGATCCGGTTTCGCGGGCCTGCAAGATGATCAACTGTTTTAACTCCTCCTCGTAATG
>CALKXN010000366.1 GCA_938003555.1 uncultured Robiginitomaculum sp.
CACCTTTATCATCGGGACCGTTATCGGCGCGGTCTCGCTCATCCTCATCAACTTCCCAAAAGGCGCGCAGCCTAGCGCGACGCCGCAAAGCGCGATAGACGGCCTCGCCATAGCCGCGATTGCAACATCACTTATCTTTGCCGCGCTCGGCATTTATGCATTTTCGCGTTATAATTACAGCCGCCAAGACGTGCGCGCCGTGCAATCGCAATTACCCGACATAGGATAGATCATGGACATTTACACAGAAGAGCACCGCGCCATTGGCGAGACAATGCGCAAGATTGTCGAAAAAGACATCAATCCATATGTCGATCAATGGGAGAAAGACCGGATTTTTCCCGCTCATGAAGTTTTCAAGAAACTCGGCGATGCAGGCCTTCTCGGCATCCAAAAGCCAGAGAAGTATGGCGGCATGGGTTTGGACTATACTTACCAAGTCGCCGCCGTCGAGGCGATGGGCGCGATTAACTGCGCGGCCATTCCCATGGCGATTGGCGTGCAGACTGATATGGCCACACCCGCGCTGGCTAAATATGGCAGCGAAGATTTATGTGAGGAATTTCTCGTCCCGGCAATCGCCGGCGACAAAGTCGCCTGTATCGGTGTATCCGAACCCCATGCCGGATCAGACGTCGCCGCCATTAAAACCAATGCGCGCAAAGACGGTGATGACTACATCATCAATGGCGGCAAAATGTGGATCACAAATAGCTGGCAAGCCGACTTTATGGTCGCGCTGTGCAATACCTCTGATGCGGGCAAGCATGCTAATAAAAGCCTCATCATTATTCCGATGGACAGCAAAGGCGTCGAGCGCGCGCGCAAACTTGAAAAGATGGGCAATCACAGCAGCGATACAGGGCAAATTTTCTTTGATGATGTCCGCGTCCCGCAGCGTAATCTCATCGGAGCTGAGGGCGCGGGTTTTATGTATCAGATGCAGCAATTCGAAGAAGAGCGCCTGTGGGCCGCTGTCTCCACCCTGCCCGGCCTTCAGGCCTGTATTGACGAAACAATTGAATATACGCGGCAGCGCAAGGTCTTCGGTAAATCCGTGCTCGATAACCAAGTCGTGCATTACCGCCTTGCCGAGCTTCAAATCGAAGTCGAAATGTATCGCGCCCTCGTCGAAAAATGCGTGACGCAATATGCGCGCGGTGAGAACATCACCAAGCTCGTCTCAATGGTCAAAGTCAAATCGGGACGCCTTTTGCGCGAAGTCACGGATAGCTGCCTGCAATATTGGGGCGGCATGGGCTATATGGACGAAACCCCCGTCTCACGCCGCTACCGCGACGGCCGCCTCGCCTCCATTGGCGGCGGCGCAGATGAAGTCATGCTCGGCGTGATATGCAAAATGCTCGGGACTTTGCCGGGGCGTAAATAAGGCGAGCATGTTCAGAAAGCTGTCATAAGCGCAGCGCTAACATTACACATGCGTAATGTTTTTATCTTCTGTTTTATTGCTCTCTTCGCTTCAATCGTGTTTGCGCAGGACATAGAGACACAGCCGAGGTTTTACGATTTGGGTAAAGGCTATAGCGCTCAAATTATTCCTGCGGAGTTTAAGACAACAAAAGAAGTTATAAAGATTGGGAAGTTCACAAGGTTCATCCGTACACCGGCAAAATATGAATGGGTCAAAGGCGACGGTGCAGAACAAGACGTCATCGCAGAATTTTATACAGAAATTGTTGAAAAACCGCCGACATATATGACTATAACTCAACCCGTCGTTACGCGTCCTGAACATTTCAGCTTTACAGCCAGCGGCGCACAGCTAGATGACAATGGAAAAATTGTAACGCCTGCCACTTTTGAACAAATCCGCATACCGCCTACAGTCAAACAGGTCACAAAAGAGGTCATTAAAACGCCCGGAAGGTCCATTGCTTCTAAAGTTCCTGTCACGCCGCGCGAAGGGTATAGCTTTGTTATGATATCGCCTGCGAAAATTGAGGGACAGCAAATGCCGGAACCTGCTCAATATACACTTCTCAAACCAGTTCAAAAAAACCCGACTCGCATACGTGTGATAAATTCTGCTGGAATCCATGTTGGTGAATTTGACAACCTAGATGATCTATATGTGTTTTTGGAAACGAATGGACTAGCGGAATAAAATTGTCCGCGCTGTCTTAAAAACACACTTTTAGTTTTGCCGTGTCAATCAAAGTACTATGTTTTTCTGCACCATCATTCTCTGACTGCCCGATGGATCCTCGTGTCGAGCACGAGGATGGCGCATAAACGCCTTACAGTCTCTTCTTCTCTGCCCCGCAAAATAAATCGCAAAACACAAATCCGGCCGTATCCGTTTCAAATGGCGGGTTGTCTTTGATGAAGGCCACCACATCATCAACCGTGTCGGCAATGCCAATCATCTTGCCATAATCATAGGGCGCGGCGAGTGATTTCATGACGTCATATATGGGTTTCTCGACCGTCCAATAATCCTTGTCTAAAAAGATCATTGGGCTGACCTTTCCTGTTGTGGCGTAGCGGTTCTGCGCGGCGTCTTGGAAGATTTCTTGGATAGTTCCCGCATTACCCGGCGCAAAGACGATGCCGCCCACAGCCAGCGTAATCAGGCCTTCTTCGCGCACGCTGTTGGAGAAATATTTGGCGATATGGCTCGCAAAGGGCGTGGGCGGCTCGTGGCCATAAAGCCATGTCGGAATGCCCATACTTTGCCCGCCGCCATTTTCGGGCAGAAAGCCGTCTAAAACCTCATAGGCTTTGGACAGCCACAGCTCGTCTTTATAGGTTGGGGCCTGCCCGAGTATCGCCAAAGCGCGATCAATTTCTGCGCCGCTCACATCCACCATCATCGCCCCGAGATGCGTGGCCTCCATTGCGCCGGGCCCGCCGCCGCTAATGAGGAAATAACCGCCGCGCATAAGCTGCTGACTAATTAGCACAACATTGCGGTAGGCGGCGCTATCACGCGCCATATTATGCCCGCCCATAATCGCAACAACCTTACGCGGATCAATCCCGGACATATGGTCAGTGATCGCCTCTGTAA
>CALKXN010000367.1 GCA_938003555.1 uncultured Robiginitomaculum sp.
AACGAGATTATGAAGGCATAAGTCATATTTGGCTGCGTCGGGTAAAGAAATCGGATTTCATTGAGGGTCTATCGCCGCTTGCTTGGTTTTGTTGCGGGAGCGGTGTAAGAGCTATTGTCTTGTTCCCATGGCCGAATGACATGATCTTAAATTATGGACCAACTCGACCCTCAAATAGAACGATAAATGAGTTCGAGCGGTTTGGCGCAAAACTACAACAAACTGGAAAGAACTGGGTATCTAAATGGACTTTAGACGGCATTCGAAATTTCTACATTCAAGGCATATTATATCATGAAGTGGGACATCACCTAGATACCTATATGAACTCTAGAGGATATAATGAGGCTGAAGAATTTGCGGATCAATACGCATTAGCTAAGACTGCGACAGCTACACATATTTTCAATCGCTTAAACAACGAAAGAAGCACATAAGTTTAAATGCCCGCAATCATCCCCACCATGCGCTCCCGCGCTTCGGGTAAATCTTTATTGGCAGGCCACAAAATACGGGTGCGTAGAAACTCACCGGTTAAATACAAACCTGCAGCAATATCTTCGGGCGTGGATTGCATCCACCCGTCGCCTTGGCGGCGTAGAAATTGGGGGAGGATGAACATTTTATCTAAATAGGGCTCAGCCTCTGCAAAACATACAGCGCGGCCGGACCTTGGCGAGACATGGGTGAGGTTCTCCGTCACGCCGCTAGCCGCGCAAATGGAGAGATCGAGGCCATAGCCCATGGCAGACAGAAGCCCCGCTTCCCATCGCACATAGAGCGCAGGCCAAATATCTTCATTATGCAAATGCGAAATGAGAACGGCCGTCGCGTCATAAACATCTTTATGCGTCTCGCGCTCCGGCATGATCGCCGTGGCAACGGCGCATATGGCGTTTAGCGCCGTAAGGGCTTTGCGATTATCCATGATCTCAGCAAAGCGGGCATCGGATAACTCGGCGGTCATATAGCCCAAATGCTCGGATAAGCGCGCGCGCCATGTTACATTGATGACATTTCCGGGTTGTAAAACGGGGCGCATACGCCGCCCCACACCACCGCGCACAAGACCCAGATGACGCCCGTGATCTGGGGTTAAAACATCCACAATCGCAGATGTTTCGCCGTGTTTTCGAACCGATAAAACAATGCCGTCAGACGTCCATTCCATAGCGGGCTTTCTTAAACGTCAAACTCCAAACCAAATTCTGTATAGCGCTCTTTATCCTCGCGCCAATTGGCGCGCACTTTGACGAACAAAAACAGATGCACTTTAACGCCCATCCACTCTTGCATCTCTTGACGCGCCGCCGCGCCGATGGCTTTAATCGTGCGTCCGCCGGCCCCAAGGATGATGGGTTTCTGAGATTCTTTACGCACATAGATCACTTGCTCTATGCGGATATCGCCGCTGCGTAAATTCTTCCAGCTTTCCGTCGCAACCATAGACTCATATGGAATTTCGTCATGGACTTGCAGGTATAATTTCTCGCGCGTAATCTCCGCAGCGATAATCTTGCTCTGCACGTCCGCAGCCTGATCGGGTGGAAACAAATATGGCCCTTGGGGCATGGCGCCCGCCAACAAACCCTTAAGTTCTGCAATGCCTGTTCCTGCTGTCGCGCTGATCGGCAAGATCGCATCATAAATAGCTAAGTCCCCGAAATGGGCGATAAGGGGCAGCGCTTCTTCGCCGGCAACTTGATCAATTTTGTTAAGTACAAGAAAGACGGGAACATCTTGCCCGCGTTTCTTGATGCCTTCAATCACGCGGTCTGTATCTTTGGCCGCAAGCCGGTCTTGCGCCCCGCTTTCCCCGCCGGACATCACGCGCGAAAATGCAGGCGCGTCGACAACATGCACAATCGCGCTGCTGTCCTTTGTACCTGTCCACGCCGCGTGCACCATAGAGCGATCAAGGCGGCTTTTTGCGGCAAAAATACCGGGCGTATCCACCAGCACCACTTGGGCCGCGCCGAGCATCGCAATGCCGCGAATTTGAAACCGCGTCGTTTGAACCTTGTGCGTCACGATAGAGATTTTCTCTCCGACAAGGGCATTGGTTAGCGTGGATTTACCCGCATTGGGCGCGCCGATAACAGCGCAAAATCCTGCGCGCGTAGTAGGTTGGGTTTCGCTCATATTTTCATCATTTCTAATAGTAATTTCGCGGCAGTGCGCTCGGCGTCTTTTTTGGACGTTCCCGTCCCGTCAGCTTCGCCAACATCATCTACGGAAACGGTTATTATAAATACAGGTCTGTGATCCGGCCCGCTACGGTCTTTAACAGAATATGCGGGGTTAGGCTTTCCAAGCGCAGAGGCGCGTTCTTGCAACTCCGTCTTGGGGTCTTTAGCGCCTAATTTGTCCAGCCCGTCAAGCTCCGCGCTCCAAAACAGCTCATAGAACGCAGAGGCTGCGTCCATTCCGCCGTCCAGATATAGCGCGCCCATCAAGGCCTCACACACATCGCCCAATATCGATATTTTCTCGCGCCCGCCTTGTTTGACTTCAGCTTGGCTCAGTAAAATAGCGTCGCCGAGC
>CALKXN010000368.1 GCA_938003555.1 uncultured Robiginitomaculum sp.
AGGGACGTGAAAATATGCAGTACGGCCCATATTTTTACATAACTCAGAATGGCTATCGACTCGAAACTCTAATATTTTTTCTGCCATTAAACGTAAATATTCATCAGTTGATTTCATACGTAATAACGATATCGTGCATTCTACAGGTTTTGTTTTGTGGTCAAAAACCTCAACATCTAAGTCGTTAATTTCACTGTCCGGAACTTTCGTCCAGTCGTTGGTTAGTACGACTCTATAGTATTCTGTTAAAACAGTGTGAAAATCTGGCTCAGCTTGAATGTCTTTCGGCGTGTCAGGTAGAACTAATTTATAATCTATTTTGGCTTCTTCAGCAGGTTTGGTGTCAATCTTATCTGATTTTCCAAATATCGATTTAAACCAATTTGCCACAAAGCACCTATGCCAAGATTTGCGCGTTCTGTATATCGCGGCCGATCACGGAGAAGACTTTTTCGACAATGGCGTCTGATGTGAGGCCGGCATGCTCGTACATTTTAGCCGGCGTGTCTTGATCGATAAATGTGTCGGGCAAAGTCATGGTACGGAACTTTAAGCCATTATCAAAGCGGCCCATATCAGACAGGGCGTGGGCGACAAAGGCTCCGAAACCGCCAACTGCGCCTTCTTCGAGCGTAATTAAAACTTCATGCTCATCAGCGAGGCGCGCAATTAAATCGCGGTCCAGCGGCTTGGCAAAGCGGGCATCGGCAACAGTTGTCGACAGGCCTAAATTATCCAGCTGCGTGGCGGCCATGACCGCTTCGGCAAGGCGTGTGCCATAAGATAAAAGCGCGATTTTCGTGCCTTCTTTGATGATGCGGCCTTTACCGATTTCCAGAGGTTTCACCACGTCCGGAATCTCAATGCCTGTCGCTTCGCCGCGCGGATAACGAAACGCAATCGGGCCATCATTATAATCGACTGAGGTTTTAATCATGCGGGCCAGTTCCAGCTCGTCGGCTGCGGCCATACAAATCATGCCGGGCAGCGCGCCCAGATAGCCAATATCAAAACTGCCCGCATGGGTCGGGCCGTCCGCGCCAACAAGACCAGCACGGTCGAGCGCAAAACGCACGGGAAGTTTTTGAATCGCGACGTCATGGACAACTTGGTCATAACCGCGTTGCAGGAATGTCGAATAAATTGCGGCGAAAGGCTTCATGCCATCGGCGGCCAGTCCGGCGGCGAATGTGACGGCATGCTGCTCGGCGATGCCGACATCAAAGGTGCGCTCCGGATGCGCCGCGCCAAAAATTTTGACGCCCGTACCGCCCGGCATTGCGGCGGTAATGGCCACAATTTTATCGTCTGTGTCGGCTTGTTTGGAGAGCTGCTCGCCAAAGACTTGCGTATAGCTTTTGGCATTGGGCGTTGATTTACTTTGAACGCCTGTGACGACATTAAATTTTGAGACGCCATGATATTTATCCGGCGAATTTTCGGCCGGGGCATAGCCTTTGCCTTTTTTCGTCACGACATGAATCAGCACAGGGCCATTTTTCATCTCTTTGCAATTTTTCAAAATCGGCAAGAGATGATCAAGGTCGTGCCCGTCAATTGGGCCGACATAATAAAAGCCCAACTCTTCGAATAATGTTCCGCCTGTGACCATGCCGCGCGCATATTCTTCGGTTTTGCGGGCTGTATTTTTAATCTTGTCGGGCATGCCGCTGACAGCAGCTTTGCCAATATTGCGCACTTTGCGATAGGACGATGAAGAGACCATCCGCGCAAGGGTCGCGCTCATCGCGCCCGTGGGCGGGGCGATGGACATATCATTGTCGTTCAAAATAACGATCAGGCGGCTATCCATTGCGCCGGCATTATTCATCGCCTCATAGGCCATGCCGCCCGTAATGGCGCCGTCGCCAATCACGGCAATGACATTGTTATCTTCGCCCTGTAGATCGCGCGAGACGGCAAAGCCAAGTCCCGCAGAAATCGAGGTCGAGCTATGCGCCGCGCCAAAAGGGTCAAATTCAGACTCGGTGCGTTTTGTGAAACCGGACAGCCCGCCGCCCTGACGGATTGTGCCCATACGTTCGCGGCGACCGGTCAGGACTTTATGCGGGTAGCATTGATGGGACACATCCCAGATCAATTTATCCTTGGGCGTCTCAAAGACGTGATGCAGCGCAACGGTAAGCTCAACCACGCCCAAACCCGCGCCTAAATGGCCGCCTGTAACAGAAACGGTATCGACCACTTCACTGCGCAGCTCATCACAGAGCTGTTGTAGCTGCTCTTTGGTGAAATCGCGAATATCGGCGGGGCTTTTGACCGTGTCCAGCAGCTCTCGGCTGCGGGTAAGTGAGCAATCCGTCGTCATACATATATCCTATATTATGCCTCTTAGAAGCACATTTACGCCTGTCTCTCCAGCACGAAGTTTACGGCATTTCGTAGCGGCTGCGCGCGCTCATCAAAACCGTCTAAATCCGCTATGGCTGCGGTCGCAATTTGCTGAGCCCGCGCCTTTGCGCCGTCCACGCCCAAAATAGAGACGAATGTGGCCTTACCATGGTCATCATCTTTTCCGGCCGCTTTTCCCATCAGTGCGGCGTCGCCTTCGACGTCCAGCAGGTCATCGGTGATTTGAAAAAGCAGGCCAACGCGCCGCGCGTAACGGGAGAGGGCGTCATATTGCGCCGCGCTTGCGCCGCCCAGCTGCGCCCCCGCGCTGATGGCGTAATGAATAAGCGCGCCGGTTTTTAAATCTTGCAAGGTCGTGATTGTGTCTTCGGTCTGCGGCAGCGTGTCCATGGACAGGTCAATCATTTGCCCGCCAATCATGCCGGCTTCGCCGCTGCGTTTGGCCAGCTCAGCGCTTAGGGATAATTGCAGTTCGGGAGCAATGCCTGCCATGGGCGCGCTCATCAGGGCAAAGGCATGGGTCAGCAAAGCATCCCCTGTCAGGACGGCCGTGGCGTCATCCCATTGTTTATGCACAGTCGGTTTGCCGCGCCGCAGATCATCATCATCCATACAGGGCAGGTCATCGTGAACCAGCGAGTAAACATGCACGCATTCCAGCGCTGCTGCGATGCGCCATGCCGGCTCTTGGTCATAGCCCAGCATATGTGCTGTGGTCACAACGAAATAAGGGCGCAGACGTTTTCCGCCGCCCAGCGCCGTATAACGCATGGCGCGGGCGATGCGCGCCTTTAGGCCTTCGGGCTTGGGTAGATAAGCCTCAAAGCGCGTTTCAAAACCAGCCGCAAAAGCCGAAATTTCAGATTTAAAATCGCTCAAGAGCTTAACTGTCAAAGGCTTCAGTTGACGGCGCGCCATCCGGGCCCATGACGATTTTTTCGACCTTTAACTGCGCCGCTTTAAGTTTAGCTTCGCAATGCGCTTTCAGAGCTGCGCCGCGCTCATAAATTTTGATACTGTCTTCCAGCGGCGCGTCGCCGCGCTCTAGCTGATTGACCAGTCCTTCAAGCTCGCGCAGGGCGTCTTCGAAACTTAGATCTTTAATCGGTTTATCGGCCATAATTACTCACTTATTGTTTGTTGTGTTTTGCGCTCATAGCGCCGAAATTTCCAGTGCAAATCACCTTGATCTTTCACACATACCCAGCCGCGGCGCAGCAGATGCGTTTTAATCATACGGTTAAACCATCCATGCGCGGTGAGCACAACCAATTGTCCGCCCTGCGCGTGCTCTTCAAGAATGTCCGTCGCTTTGGCGGCGCGAATGCGGCTATCGTGAACATTTTCCATATCGTCAGGAAAACCCCAAAACCAACATATACGCGCCAGTGTGCCCCATGTTTTTGGCTTAAGTTTAAAAAAGGGAAGATGCGGCGGCGGAAATGCGGCTTCGATAAAGACGTCGTCGATCAGGTCTGCCTTACGCCCGCGCAATAAATAGGCGGTTTCTTG
>CALKXN010000369.1 GCA_938003555.1 uncultured Robiginitomaculum sp.
GGGATGGGCAATCCCCTGAAGGGTTTTATTGGGTGCCGCCGCGCGCGCTAAACCCCAATTCAAGTTATCATCTTAGCTTTAACCTTGGCTATCCCAATGCCTATGACCGTAGCCACGGACGCACCGGTGACTATCTGATGGTGCATGGAAACTGCGTCTCTATCGGCTGCTACGCCATGGGAAATGATGCCATAGAAGAGATATTTACCCTTTTGGTTGGCGCATTTAAAAACGGACAGTGCGGCGTGCGCGTGCATATCTTTCCGTTTGAGATGGATGATGATCTATCGCCTGCGCGGCGCCGCAGCGCCAATGCCGATTTTTGGGTCAATCTAAAGCAAGGATGGGATCATTTTAAAATACATAAACGCCCGCCCAATGTTGAGGTGTCTGGCGGTAAATATGTCTTTGATAATAGGTTTTAAATATAAGTGCGGCCGGTCCATCGAGAGAGAGAGATGAAGAACCGACCGCGTTAACGTGGTTGGCTTCCGAGGGGGATGCCAAGGGACGCACGTATGATTATGGATAGGATACCTTGATTGAATGGCGGGTGAATGAAACGGTCTGAAATTTGCCGCCTTCATGACGATTTTGTCATTATCCCATCAATATGCAGGCGTTGCTTCCATGCGGATATCGGCTCTGTTGAGCTTATCCCTCGTCAGTGTGGGTAAGCTGCGAGTGGTGAATAATGCCGCGCCGGAGCGGTCTGTAATTTCGGCCTCAAGATATAAATCATCGCGCCCGCGAAGAGCAAGTTCATCCACGTTGAGGGCATAGGCCACGTCACCGGATAAGCCATCGAGTTTGACCTGCGTTTGGGTCAGGCGCGTATTTGATTTACGCGGGTCAATAAGGCGAACGTTCAAGGTAGAGCCGCTGGGCAAGCCTTTAAACGCATCAAAATTGGCTTTACCGGATATTGTGCGAAGCATGTCGACAGGTTGCTTATAAGGTTTGTCAGGGTAGATCGTGCCGGTGCTGCTGGAGATGCTATCCAAGCGAACATAAAGCGGCGTAAGGGAGCCGTCGCCGTTTACGGTGATCTCTGTATTGCGCGGTAGCACATGCGTTTTACGGCCCGCCCAATCCTCAATAAATATCTCAGTCGTTGGCGCGTCGAGACGACCATCAGAGCCAAGCGGCGTGTAGATTTGAAAATCAAATGGAGCGCTGCGTTGATCCAGAGAGATACGCTCTTCAGTCAAAAGGTCACCGCCATTGCCGCCAGCCAGCGCGGCGTCATATATGCGAACGACCAGATTGGCTCCGCGCTGCAATGGGACATTATCGTTTAAGCGAACTTGGCCGGATAATTCTGTGCGCGCGCCGCTATCATAACCGGGCGCTGGGTTTGGCGTAGGGTAGGAGGGTGCGCCGCGCCCAACAGCATCGAGGTTGAGAAAAGCAGCATCTGCGCCCTCATATTGATCGGTGTCCCGGGCCTCGTGGGTGGTCACGCCGCGGCTATCAACAATGCGCCCTGAAATTTCCGCGTAAGGCACTTCGCGTGCGAGATCCGACGGCACAGCGATGACCATCTGTAGCGGCGGGGCAAGGCGGCTAATTAAGATGCGCGTTTCACCCATAATCAGCGGGCTGGCGCGCCGTTCATTCGGTTTTGGCGGAGCGACAGCTGTGATAATCAAGGTTGCCTCATCCGGAAGCATGCCGGGGCGGGCGTCAAAGGCGACGGTTACGGGGACGTTTTCAATGTACACGATGCCAGCCGGACGCGGGGCTTGGCCTTGTGAACTGCCTCCAAAAATGTCTCCCAGCACATCAGGAATGTTCTGCGCGAGGGCAGGTTGTGGCAGGGACGCCATCAAAAAAGCGGAAAATATCAGAGCAACTAAGCGCATGGGGGACTCCTATAATTTCACCTTACATACATATTCACGCTTAAATGGCGCGTGAATAGGGCTTACAGGAAGCGTAAAGGTTCTGCGTGCTTGCGAAAGACGCGTTCGATTTGATCTGCTGTAACGTCATTGAGGCTGTCATGTTGCCATTTGGGGTTACGATCTTTGTCAATCAGCTGCGCGCGAATGCCCTCGTAAAAGTCTTGGTTTTTTAGAAACCCCAATGAAATATCCAGTTCCGCTGACATTGCCGCTTTAAAGTCTAACTTTGCGCCGCGCTTGATCGCTTCAAATGTGATGGCAATCGCCAAAGGACTCTTACGGCGCAGATTTTTCGCCTGTTTCGCGGCCCATTCACCGGACATACTCTCCAGAGCGCGCAATATGGCGACGGGGCTGTCTTCTTCAAATGCGTTGAGCGCGGCGGGTAAGGGCGCAGCCATCGGGCCGGGCGTCGCAAATTGCGCAAGGATTGCCGTCACGGCATCTTCACTGCCATCCAGTTTGGCTTCGCCTAAGGCCTGCGTAAACGCTGCGTGTTTATCTGTTGCGATGAAGTCATTGGCGATACCCAGCGCGAGGCAATCTCCTGCGCCAAGGCGCGCGCCCGTCATTCCGAGCCATTGCCCGGCGGCCATGCCAAGGCGCGGGAGGAAATATGTTCCGCCCACATCCGGGAAATAACCAATGCCGGTTTCGGGCATTGCAAATTGGGTGTTATCGCCTGCAATGCGGTGACCGCCATGAACAGACAGGCCAACGCCGCCGCCCATAACAAAGCCATCAATCAGCGTTATATAAGGTTTGGAATAGCGATGGATGAGCTCATTTAGGGCATATTCTACGCGCCAGAAATGTTCTGCGCGGTC
>CALKXN010000370.1 GCA_938003555.1 uncultured Robiginitomaculum sp.
CGCGCGGCCTGATTGCTTATGTTGACCTGGCCTATATGGGGCTGGGCGACGGACTTGAGGAAGATTGCTACGGCATTCGCAAACTCGCAGCCAGCCAAGACGAAATGCTGATCGCGGCGAGCTGTTCTAAGAATTTCGGTCTTTATCGCGATCGCACAGGTTTGATTGCTGTGAAAACCAAAGATGCAGATCAAGCTAAAGTGGCCAAATCGCATTTGGGTATGATTATGCGCCGCATGATTTCGATGCCGCCAAATCACGGCGCAGCCATCGTGGCGCATATCCTCAACACGCCGGAGCTGCGCGAGGACTGGATTGCAGAGCTTAATGAAATGCGCGAGCGCATGAATGGTCTTCGCCGCGCTTTGGCATATGCGCTGGATGTTCAGGGGCATGAGAAAATGGGCGAAGCTTTGGCCCGTCAAAAAGGTATGTTTTCTATGCTGCCCGTGACGCCAGAACAGGCCGCGAAATTACGTGATGAGCACAGTGTTTATCTCCTCAATAGTGGCCGCATAAATATTGCGGGCGCGGCGCAAGACGATATTGAGCGTTTGTCCAAAGCCATTCTTAGCGTTTTTTAGGGCTATTTAACACGCATTTTGCCGTGCCCTTATTGCGCACTGTTTCTGCGCGAGCCTGAAGCGTGGCTGCGCGCTCGGTGACATAGGGCCCCGGCGGATCGACGCGCCATTTATTTGGACTTGGCAGCACAGACGCGAGCAGGGCGGCTTCGTGGGGTGTTAAATCTGTAGCGGGTTTCCCAAAGCGACTTTGAGCGGCTTTTTCTATCCCGTATATGCCGTCGCCCCATTCCGCGACATTTAAGTAAATTTCCATCACGCGGCGTTTGCCCCATGTGAAATCGATGAAATAGGCCGCATAAGCTTCGAACGCTTTGCGGGCATATCCGCCGCCATTCCAGAAAAACACATTCTTGGCCGTTTGCTGCGTTAGGCCAGAGGCTCCGCGCCGCCGCCCGCCATTTTGATTGCTATCCAGCGCGTCCAGCGTGGCGTCCCAGTCAATGCCGTTATGACTACAAAAGCGCGAGTCTTCTGCGCCGATAATGGCGTAAATCACATCGGGCGCAACGTCTTCAATACTCACCCAATCGCGCGTCACATTATCATCACGCAACATATTGAGCGTATAGGGCACAGGAATGAACCGAAGCAGCAGCGCATAGATATGCACGGCAAGAGCGAACATGATCGCGAGTTTAAAAGCGCGGCGCAGGCTATTTATGACGGGACGGTTTTTACGCCGCGCGGCCTGCTCATAATCGCGCGCCGCTTTGCGCTGCGCCGCGCGCTTATGCGCTTTAGGTGATCGTGAAATCATCAGGACGGTAACCCGGGTCAGGATAATTCGGGGCCATCTCTTCTAATGTTGCGCGCACGATGCCAGAGATAATTGCGCCGCGGGTACTGCGGCTATCGGATGGAATGACGTGCCACGGCGCGTGCTGCGTGCTGGTGCGGTTAAGCATCGTTTCATAGGCGTCCATGAACTGCGGCCATAATTTTCGGTCTTCAAGGTCGCCGGGGTTGAACTTCCAACGCTTGCGCGGCTGCTCGAGGCGATCACGCAAACGCTCACCTTGTGTCTCGTGACTAATATGCAGCATACATTTGATAATCGTCGTGCCATTTTGCGTCAGATGCTTTTCAAAATTATTGATCTGCTCATAACGCTGTTCAATCGCCTCAGCGGATGCAAATTCGCGAACCTTTACGACCAACACATCTTCGTAATGAGAGCGGTTAAAGACGCAAATTTGCCCCTTTTTCGGGCAGACATTATGTATACGCCACAAATAATCATGGGCGAGCTCGGTTTTGGTCGGGGCCTTAAAGCTAGCGACATAAACATTAAGCGGCGGCGTGCGATTAAAGACAGCCGCCGTTGTCCCGTCCTTGCCCGATGTATCCATGCCTTGCAGCACAAGCAGGACGCTGCGCTTTTCTTCGCCGTAAAGCTGATGGGACAGATCCGCGATAGCTTTGGCATTGTCCTTGGCGGTGGCCTTCGCGGCTTTGCTATCATCAAAAAGTGATATGCGCGTCGCGCGGTCTGCAATTGACACAGACTCCCCTGGAGTTACGATGAATTGAGAGCGGTAATCTGTCATAAGGTTATCCAATAGAATTAACGATGTCGCGTGTATGAAAGCATATTTCGGCGCGCTGCGTCACCCCAAGGAGACAAGAATGACTTATAAATATTTACTCGCAAGCGTGATGACTGTTGCGTTGCTAACGGGCTGTAAGGCCGCGAATGATGCCAAGGACGCCGCAGGCGATATGGCGAAAGATGCCGTCGAAGTGATTGCGCCCGATCTATCGATCCTCACGAGCGGTGATTACGTTATGGACAAGACGCATGGCTATGTGATGTTTAGCTATCTGCATCAGGGATACTCAAAACCCATTTTGCGCTTTAATGATGTTGACGCCGTTCTAAGTTATGACGCGGAAGATGTGTCCAAAAGCACAGTCACAGTCGATATTGACCCCGCCTCAATTGACTCCGGCGTGGCTAAATTTGACGAGCACCTCGTTGGCGAAGATATGTTCGACGTTGCAACCTATCCTGAGATCAAATTTACGACGACATCGTTTAAACGCGTCACGCCGTCAACTGGGAAATTGGTGGGTGATTTGACCATGAAGGGCATCACGAAACCTGTAACGCTTGATGTTGATTTTAATGCGGCAGGCACAAATCGCTGGTCAAAACAGCCTATGATGGGCTTCTCAGCTAAAGCCGATATTTTGCGCAGTGATTGGAACCTCGGTTACGCGGTTCCGGCTGTCTCTGATGAAGTTGAAATCATCCTCGAAGTCGAGTTTTCGCTTAAAGCGGAATAGCCATTATGGCGGGGCAGACGACAGATAAACGCTACGGCAAAGTCGCGATGATCCTGCATTGGGTCATCGCGCTTCTGATTATTGGACAGCTTGCGGGCGGGACGTTTTTTACGTCGCTCTCCTTTGCGACCCATTCGGAATTGCGCATTAGTCTGACCCAGACGCATAAGGCGATTGGCCTTACGATTCTGGCGCTGTCTGTCTTTCGCTTGATTTGGCGGCTCACGCATAAAGCTCCGGCTTTGCCGGGGGGCATGAGCGTTTTTGAACGTCTGGCCGCGAAATTTACGCATATTGTGTTTTATGGCCTTATCATCGCCCTGCCCATTTCGGGCTGGCTAATGGTGTCGCCCTATAAAAATGACATCAGCTTTAATGTCACCATTCATTTCGTCACCTTCATCCATTGGTACAACATCTTTTACAGATGCTAAGCTAAAGGCAGCTTTAATTCCACCATCAATGTTGGCATCAGAAACCGGAGTTCTAACTTTCATGTGCATATCAATTGGGTTTCCTGCTAATTCCATGTGGAATTTCTTAAGATTTACAAAAGTGTTGTCTTCGCTTCCTCCTGGATTGTCAACATGTAAATCGATATTAATGTTGTTTACAGCTTTAGGTAAGTCAGGATATTTAAACATTGCATTAGCAACTAATAAATCTAAACCGAAAGCGGGTAGGGCAGTTTCTTTATAGATTCCTTTAGCATATCCATTCAAGGCTAATTTACCTGCGGTTTTAACATCAGCAAAGTCTGTCATATAAACAGCTGGAACAA
>CALKXN010000371.1 GCA_938003555.1 uncultured Robiginitomaculum sp.
TGCCCTGTCAAAACTGTCAGGCGGCCTTTGTAGTCGGCTTTATCAGCATCGATCTTCGTTGGTACGTCGCCGCTGCCAAATGCAAATTGAGCTTGAGCTGGCGCGGCTACGGTCAAGCCGAGCGCTGCAATAAGAGCAAGGGTTATAATTTTCATCTTATTTCTCCGTTTCAAGTGCCGCAGGGCGCCGTAGGTCTTCTGGGTATATGATCGCTTTAACATTGTCCTCAAAAATATACCGTGAATAATCGTCAATGATTTGATAGCGCTGCCCCTGAACCGATCCAAAATTCCCAGTACATTTAATCGGTTCGTCGCCTGTCACGCGGCGCTCAGTCGTGTAAATACGGGCATGTGTCGTATCGCAATCATATCCATCATCCGTGCGCACTTTCACATCCGCGCGAAGTTCCATGATCTGCGCCTTGGAATCATACACCCCTTCCAGCGCCGTTACGCTGGAGACTGGCGCGCCTTCAAGGCGGCGAAACGTCAGCACAGGTTTAACCAATTTAACCGCGTCAGGATTATCGAGTGAGCGCGTCGCATACTCCGCTGTGAGCGCATATGGCACGCCCTGCCCGTCAACTCCGGTATATTTTGGATTGGTCATACGCACAGCTTCGCCGCCTGGCCCGGTTTCGACTGGCGGAGATGCAATCCCGCGTGACATATAAAAAGCCAGCAATCCCAAGATACAGCCTGCGCCCAGAATAAAGGCGAGGCGCAGGATCGCCACAAAGCGCGTATGCCGGTTCGCCGCAGCCAGAGTCAAAGAGCGCTTTGGCTCCCATAACAATTCTGATGTGGCGGCGGCGTTCATGCGGCAGGACTAATTATTGCTGCGAAAGCTGTGGGAGAAAATATCAATACCGTCCCAGCCGAGGCGATCCAGCGTCGTGCGTGTCGGCAGAAAGTCAAAACAGGCCCGCGCCACATCCATGCGATTTTCTCGCAGAAGACGCCCAATGAATACGCGGCGAAGTTGGTGAAGATAGAGTACATCAGACGCCGCATATTCTTGCTGCGCCGGAGATAATGTCTCGCTCGCCCAATCGCTGCTTTGCTGCTGTTTGGACAAATCAATACCCAACAGCTCCTTGCACAACGCTTTAAGTCCGTGCGCGTCCGTATAAGTACGCGTCAAGCCCGAGGCAATTTTAGTACAAAAGAGCGGCGTACAATCCACACCCAAATCGCGCTGCATAATCGCGACGTCAAAGCGGGCAAAATGGAAGATTTTCTCAACATCAGGATTAGCCATCAAGGCTTTCAGATTCGGACAATCATATTTATCGCGGTCCATCTGCACCAAATGCGCGTCGCCGTCACCGGAAGAGAGTTGCACGAGGCACAATTTATCGCGCACAAGCGATAAGCCCTGTGTTTCCGTATCCACCGCCACCGCGTCGCCAAAATCAAGTCCCGCGGGAATGTCATGTTTATGCAAATGAATAGCCATAGAGGTATGTCCTGTTGAATTAAGCCTTGGCCTAGCGAAGAGCCGCGCAAAACTCAAGCTGATAGCGCGCCTGCTATCTTAAAATGCTTTTAGAATAACATGCCCGAAAATCGCTCCCCGAGCTTCTAATATGTGCTAGCTCTTATCTATGAGGCAACGGCTCACAGAAACGCAAAAATACGACATTATCGCCGCGAAGGATAAATCCTATGATGGCGTGTTTTTCGTGGGCGTCTTAACGACGGCTATATTTTGCCGTCCCGGTTGCCCCGCGCGCATCCCTAATCCGGAGAATTGCCGCTATTATGACACAGCGGCGCAAGCGCTAAAGGCGGGCTATCGCGCCTGCAAGAAATGCCACCCCGCCAGCCATAACGCGCAGGACGCCCCCTTGGTCAAACGTCTTATCGCTTTGGTCGAAGATGACCCCGCAAAAGTCTGGCGCGAGGGTGATTTAAAAGCTATCGGCATTGACCCATCCACGGCGAGGCGGCAATTCAAACGCAGATTTGATATGAGCTTTACCGCCTATGCCCGTGCGCGCAGATTGACCTTAGGACTAAAAACACTTGCAGAAGGCGGAGATATGATCGAGGCACAATTAGCATCCGGATATGAGAGCGAGAGCGGTTTTCGCAAAGCGTTTGGCGATGCATTTGGGCAGACGTCCGGCGATGCGCTCTATGTGGATTGGATTGACACGCCCCACGGGCCGATGATCGCGGTCGCCAGCGCGAAGGCCTTATTCCTGCTAGAGTTCACAGATCGCGTAAAGCTCGACCGGCAAATGCGGCGTGTTGCGAAAAAGAACTGCGTGAACATCCTGCCAGGCCGCACGCTTATTCACGATCAAATCACAGACGAGCTAAAGCACTATTTCTCAGGCGATCTTACTGAATTTAAAACCCCGCTCGCCCTCACCGGAACAGATTTCCAAAAAGCCACATGGCAGGCTTTGCTGCGTATACCCTATGGCCAAACACAGAGCTATGCGCAGCTTGCTGAGACAGTGGGAAATCCGAAAAGTTTCCGCGCGGTCGCCAATAGTAACGCCAATAATGGACTGGCACTCATCGTGCCGTGTCACCGCGTCATTGCCAAAGATGGAACGCTTGGCGGCTATGCGGGCGGTTTGGATCGTAAGCAAAAATTACTGGATATGGAACGCGAAGGTTAAGCCGCGCGGTTAATCATCAGGATAAAGATCGATTGTCGAGAGCAGGTTCTCACCTTTAGAGGCGCGGTATCGCTCTACAGTAAATCCTTTTGCCTTTAACAGGTCCGGCAGGTTTTCGGGCCCGGTTAAATGGCCGACACCGACGACAACAAGAACAACGCCGCTTTCCTCCATCCGCGCCGCCAGTACATCTGCCCAGCGGGTGGAGCGTGACGCAAAGACCGCTTCATAGGCTAACGGTTCACGGTCATAATATGGCGCAACAACATCAGATCTAATGCGCTCCAAATCCCCAGACAGCCAAGCGTGAATAAGGATCTGCATTTGCCGCGGTAAATCATTTTGGTTGATCAATGTATCGCGAAGGGCCGCCATTTGCATATCATCTGGCAATGAAACAGAGGCCAGCAAATGCTCCTCCATCGTTTCAAGATATGCGATGTATTTTCCGCTGGCCTGCGCGCGCGACAGAAGCACGGTATCTGCGCCAAGGTCGCTACGATAGCCTTCTTTTTTCAGAAGGCTTGCCGTAATAATATCCGCCGCCAGCCACGGTTTGTAATTATCAAATGTCCCGTCCGGCAAATCACTATTCATCGTCGCCGCAAATAAGAGCTTGCTCTCATATCCCGACAATTCACGCGACAGCCCTTTAGATGTCATATAATATCCATATTGCGATATAATCAGCGAGGCTTCGCGCTGCGCGGCTTCATCGCTGGCGGTCTCAAAATATACCGTCCCCGCGCGAGCAAATATATCATCTAAATCTTGACGCGACCAATCTGTATCACCTGGCAGCATGTGAACTGCGCCGTAAATATAGATTTCCGCCTGCATGTCTGTGCCAGTGACCTTGAACATAGGCGGCCCGTCATTGCGCGCGCGCGCCGCGGCAATCTTCGCCTGAACGGCAGGATCGTTCTGACAGGCGTTCAGCCCAAATCCGGACAAAATCACTGTCCACAAACATATCCATTTTACAACGATTTTC
>CALKXN010000372.1 GCA_938003555.1 uncultured Robiginitomaculum sp.
AATGATGAAAGAAATTGATCAGCGGATGGGTCAATAGTCTCATTGATTTAAACCTATTGATTAGGTCATAAGGCGGCATGGCACAGTCTTCTTATTCACGCCGCGATTTAATTTGGCCCAAAACATCTGTCTTTGATGCGATATTAATCGTTGTGATTGGCGAGTATATTTACGCCCGCGCGATTGGGCAGCCCGGCCTATTTTTGGATAATATTGGAGCATCTATCTTTAATGCTGGATGGGCGGCAACGCCCTTTGCGCTATTATTGGCGTTTCACAACCCGCTTGAACAACGCGGCAATTTACTGCTGGCCAGCGCGGCGGGGCTGGCGTTGACCTTTGCCGGATGGGCCGCGCATTATCACAGCGGCTATTTAACTTATATGGCCACGGGGCAAGACAGCGCGCAGATCAAAATGACTTTGATCATACTTATGATGCCCGTCATCGTTTTCGCCGTGATGCTTTTCATCTCCTTGGTCACGCGGCTGCGTGGAAATTAGTCAGCACAGTGCAGCGTGCTTAACTATGTGCATCATAATCATCAATAACAGCCATAACCGCGCAGGTCAGTGAATTGCCCTTTATTGCATAGGCCGTTACGGACTATGATGATGACCTAATAGCCCTCTATGAGATATTGCCCAATGGAAAATGAACCTGCGAACACACGCCGACAACTCGCCAGCAAAATTGTTGTTCTGGCCCTTGGCGCGTCTATGGTGCTCGCTTATTTCCTCCTCCACAGTCAGGGGCGCATGGCGCAAACACGCGTGCTTATCCCATTTGCAATCACATTGCTGATCGCTCTGCCCGCCATGTTTGGCGCAATGCATCTCGCCACAAAAATGAACGCCACGCGGCGCGGCCGCATGATGATCACAAGCTTTTTCATCGCGATTATTTTGATTATGACTTTGGTCGCGTTTAAACTGTCTGGAATTGGACTTTAAGCGTTTGTTTCGCTAATCACAGAATTAATAGTTGTCCGGAATCGTTGAGCAACTCTTGAAAAACCATGATTTTTACCATGGATTTCATCTTTCCAGTCGCTAACATATGGCATTGCCCCACGATTATCGACAACATAAACATGGCTAATATTGGGATCTGCAGCTAACTCATTCATCATATCATACAACCTATCGAGCATGTACTTAATTATATTACGACGCATATCGACATCATATATGTTGAAGTTATTCAACGGCCTCCCAAGCCATTGGTCTACTGATCTTTGATACTTCTGCTTTCTACGACGATCTTGGACGCCGTGCTTGAACGGGAATACATAATCATAGCCATGAATGAAAATCGGCAGTGCTTCCAATCCAGGCTCCGCGTGAATACGACCGATAACAACTCGGTATGCGTTTTCCAAAAAATTGAGTCTTTCTTTAAATTTTTCTTCAAGAATAAAATCTTCGGGTTGGCTCCCATGTGGAGCTTCTTTTAGCAATCTCTCTAACACAGCTTTTGTCTGACCATCTGGGCCAGGCTCAGTTTCTTGACCAATAATGTCGTTACCCGCCGCCGAAAACATAAAGCCGGAGATTTTTATACCGCGATTATTCAAATGGCGAAGTGCAATCATATATTCTGTTTCTTCATCACGCTCATCATTATAGATCATATTTTGTGCTGT
Source organism: uncultured Robiginitomaculum sp. (assembly GCA_938003555.1). Taxonomy (GTDB): domain Bacteria; phylum Pseudomonadota; class Alphaproteobacteria; order Caulobacterales; family Maricaulaceae; genus Robiginitomaculum. The sequence continues at coordinate 1,646 of CALKXN010000372.1, forward strand.
ATCACCCGCTGCACCCAACGAATATATTAGGTAATCATTATAGAGGTGGTCTACAGTTTCGTTAATGAGAATAGGAAATTGAAACCAACTATCACCCTCCGCAACGATAATTGGCAAATGGCGACCTTCCTCGAGGCGTCTCTCAAAGCCATCTTGCCGTGAATTGCGAGACCAATGATTAGCCAAATCCATTAGGCCTTCATTAGCGTAAATGTCCAAGCCGGCATAATCAACTTTATCAGGATCAGGGATCATGCGCATATCAAAAGCGCCTTCACCGGGCGCTAAAGTTGAATATTCACGTATAACATCTGGATCAGTCGACGGGTCAGCAAGAAGAGTTTGATAGTGATCTAATGAAATTTTAGTCATAATTATATCCCACACTTATTTTTATTGTAATTTATGATATCATAATATTTGTTAGGGGGTAAATATGGCAAGAAACTTACAGAGTCTTGACGCATTCAAAAATCGAAGAATCGTTGTTGACGAGCAAATTTCCAAGAAAATAAAAACCTTGAACAAAGGTATTTTAAAACACAATCCAATTCGTGAGCGCATTGTCTCACCTGGTCAATTTGACCCAGAGCGATTACGTAAACACAATGAATATAAAGCTCAGCGTGTTATTGTTGAACCCGGAGGTTCGGAGGAAATAGCAAAGCTACTTGTAAAACAATCCAAACGCGCCCCCAATCAAACGATTTCAGAATTTCTGACCAGTGCGAATGAAAGGCTTATTGGGGCCTCAAATGAAATCCTATCCATTGAAACATTAGAGATGGGGTTATCACGCGCTGCAGCTGTTGGAAAAATTGTAAATGCGCGCGGCACGCATCTCGGGACCGGCTTCATTGTTGCTCCCAATATCGTGCTGACTAACCGACATGTCACTGGCCCATCAGATGCGGTCAAGCATTATGAGTTTATACTTAATGACGTGGAGCGCCGAAGTTCTTTATATGATGACGCGCCGGAATATACCTGTAAATTTAGACCTGATTTATTTTACGCCGCGTCCGATGAAAGAGAACTTGATTTCTGTTTTGTCGCTATTGAACCCAATTCGAATTTTGGTCCTCCAATATCAGAGCAGACGCGTCTTTTAAGTCGGATAAGACCTATTAAACTAATTCGAGAAGAAGGTAAAATTCTTGAAACTCATGCTGTCAATCTCATCCATCACCCGTCGCGCGAACGCAAAAGTATTTCTATGCATAATGCCAGAATGGAGTTTCTAAGAAACTGGCAAGAGGGTGAAGACAAATTTGATGATAACTTTTGTTACCATAGTGCAGATAGTAAAAAAGGAAGTTCTGGC
>CALKXN010000373.1 GCA_938003555.1 uncultured Robiginitomaculum sp.
CTATATCGTCAAAGATGAATGCATCAAATGTAAGCATATGGACTGCGTCGAAGTCTGCCCCGTAGACTGCTTCTATGAAGGCGAGAACATGCTCGTCATTCACCCTGATGAATGTATTGATTGCGGCGTCTGTGAGCCGGAATGCCCCGTGGATGCCATCCGCCCCGATACCGAAGACGAAGATGATGGCAAATGGCTCGCCATTAATTCAAAATATGCAGAGATCTGGCCCAATATTACGGTCATTGGCACAGTCCCGGCCGACGCAGAGAAATATGCCGACGAAAAAGGCAAGTTCGAGAAATATTTCAGCGAAAAGCCCGGCAAAGGCGATTAAATCGCGCATTTACGCTAAACATGCACAAAGACTGGATTTTTGGCCTTTTTTGTGATATGACAAATCTAATATCACGTAACGCGGGTCTTTATCAGGCTCGCGTTTCTTGTGTCATAAAGCTTGAAAAGCGCGAAATTTAACAGCGCTTAAAAATATAGGATCCGTCATGGCTACGAAAAAGACCAGAAAAAAGAAGATCAAAAATGTAAGTTTCAAAGTGGGCGAATTTATTGTCTATCCGGCGCATGGCGTAGGTAAAGTGACCTCGATTGACCAAGAAGTCATTGCGGGCTTTGATATTGAAGTTTACGTTGTCTTGTTCGAACAAGACAAAATGACATTGCGGGTTCCGACAGCCAAAGCGGCAACCTCCGGCATGCGCGCTCTGTCGAATGACCTTATTCTCAAAGATGCCTTTACGACCCTGCGGGGCCGTGCACGTATTAAACGCACAATGTGGAGTCGCCGCGCTCAGGAATATGAAGCGAAAATCAATTCCGGCGATCTTGTTTTGCTTTCCGAAGTCGTGCGCGACCTTCACCGCACGGATGATCAACCCGATCAGTCTTATTCTGAGCGTCAACTCTATGAAAATGCGATTGACCGCATGGTTCGCGAAGTTGCAGCGATTAAAAAGGCCACGCGCTCTGCGGCAATGGAAGACATCATCGAGACTTTAACCTTGGCCCGCAAAAAAGCAGCGGCCAAAGCCGCAGCGAAGGCCGAAGCCGAAGCAGATAATGACGATGAAACGGATGAAGCGGCCGCGTAGCCCGCTTTCAAAATTAACTTCAAAAACCCCGTATCATACGGGGTTTTTCTTTGCGCGGTGGCTAATCCAGAACTTCAAGCCGATCAGGATCTGTCAAAAATATTGCCGGGCCATTTTGGAGCTCTATCCAGCCGCGTACGCGCACGCGCGCGCCCTCAAGCGATAAGGGATCAATCTTGGCGGACTTAAACGCCTTCTTACCCTCTTTGGTCAGAGACACTGTAAAGTCAGTTTTGTAATCACTCCCGAAATTAAGATAAATTGTCCCGCGCACATTGGCCGTGGATGTTATGATACCCTCAACAATTTGAAAGCTATCAACGTCTTGAGCCAGCGGGTTGGGATCAGGCTTGCGGATCGCATAATAAGGAAGCCCCCACATGCCGCGGCCTGCCTCTCGCGCCTCTTGCTCTGCTTTATAAAGCCGGGCCGTATCTTGGTCTGTGTCCGGCCATGGATAGACTCGCGCAAGGCCTTGGCGCACCATATCTTCTTGCACCCAAATATCGGTCTGACCATCGGGACTAAGGATAAAAACCTGCGCCAGCGCGCGGTCATAGCGATCACGCTGTTGTCCACCATAACGCAGTTCAATGCGGCGCTTTTTCGTTAGGGCAATCAGCGCAGCTTTGGCTTCATAACCCAGTGGCCAATCTTTGACATGCTCGCGCCCCAAGGACAGTTTGGGCGCCTGTATACCGGCAAGACGCACCTTAAGCCCGCTCTCAAGAAAGAGAGTATCCCCATCAACAATTTTTGACGCCTTACCACGTTCCCCAACGACTAAATTTGGCGCCGCAAGTCCCGCAGTCGACAGCGCCGCAACAGCCGCAAGCGTTGTCAGTGATAAGCGTTTCAATGTCCAGCGTAGTCCCATGAGCAACTTATTGCCTATGGGCCGCGCAGAGTCGAATCGTTATGATAAATTGAAAATAGTAAACTTCACATCTGAAGACATCCTCGGACTCACCTTCAATATGAAGGTCGACAACGATACCGCGCATATTTGTTTGTGTTCTTGATAGCCCTCTCCACACAGAAGACTCTCGACACAATACAATATACGAATATCAAAATTTTCCTTTGTAGGTCTCACCTGACTTGATAGCTTGCGTCCCACACACATAATTTAGTCATTGGTCTTTGCACCAGCGAAAGGAATCCAACGTCATGCAACACGACATAACTCAACTTGTCGCCAGTCAAATCTCTTCTGGAAAAATGCAAAAGGCTTTGGAGATGATGACATCATATATTGAAAACAACCCCGCTACGGATAACCACTACACTATATTGGCGATAATATATCAGAGGCTCTCAAATATTGAGAAACAAATTGAAAGCGCGAAAATCGCTTTAAATAAAAATCCGAAAAACATTAAGGCAAATTTTTTACTCGCAGACGGGCTTACACGTCAGTCTAAATTTATTGACGCCCTCAAAGCTTATCAAAAAGGGATGGGATTTGCTGTAAAGACAACCCCTCAGTCGTCAAATTTACGCCAAGACATGCATTATGTTCAAACATTAATTCCAGAGTTAATGTCAAAAATTGAACAAGAAGTTAGAGGAGAACTCTCCCGCGAAAATCTTGATAGTCAGTCAGACCGTTTCTCCGAGTCACTGGATATTATGTTTGGCCACAAAAAGCCTTATATGCAGGAACCTAAACAATTTTATTTTCCAGGTCTCGCCCAAAAACCGATATTTGATACGTCCGAATTTTCATTTATTGAACATTTAAGGACGGATTTTGACTCGATCAAAACTGAAGCTCTGTCTATTCTTAAAGATCCAACTCACTTTAGTCCCTATTTGGAAAGTCGAGATGATGTATCCAATAACGAACATATAGAAATGTTGGATAATCCGAATTGGAGCGCGTTTTATCTCATCAAAGATGGGGTGAAGATCGAAGACAATATTCGAAAATGCCCTAAAACTATGGCGGCTCTATCGCATGCTCCACTGTGCGACATTCAAACGCGGTCTCCATCTATATTGTTCTCATGGCTAAAACCGGGCGCGCATATCCCTCCCCACACAGGTATGCTCAACACCCGCTTGATTTGCCATTTTCCAATTATCATTCCTAAGAGTTGCTCAATAAGGGTTGGAAATGTAACGCATAATTGGGTGGCTGGGGAAACATTTATTTTCGACGATACGATTGAGCACGAGGCTTGGAACAAAAGCACAGAGGACCGGTTGGTGCTAATCTTTGACATCTGGCGTCCAGATATAACCCAAGCAGAGATAAATGCAGTCAGAAAATTAATCGAAATAGGTGTGTGAATACACTTCCATAAATAGTTACAAAAAAGGCGAGCCAGAGGCTCGCCTTAAAAATTTAGCTGTACGGGTGACCTAGAAGTCTAAAGTCGCACGCGCAAAGAGGTAGCGACCAAGTGAATCATACACTTGTGGGAATGTGTTACCATTACCAAAACCTGCGCCAACTGAAGAACTTAGAGGTGGCTCGCTATCAAGAACATTGTTCACGCCAAAACGAAGAGTAACATCTTCGATGCCGCGGTAAGTTGCCGCCACGTCAAAGAAACTCGTCGCATCGAGCTTACCATCTGGGAAGCCTTCGCCTAGACCGTCAAAGCCTTTTACACCGTCAAAATAACGCCATGTACCAGTAATATCAGTATCATAGTTCGTAGACCATGTTGCGCTAGTAATATGACGCCATTCTGGGTTTGGAGTGCCACAGTCATCAGCGTAGAAGCCAACACAATCAAATGACTCTTCACCAGGAAGAGGCTCTGTTTCTAGAGACTCTAACCATGTACCAACAAAATTAAGTCTCATATCACCTAAAGAGTTTGGCATTTCAAAGCTGTAGTTCACATTCAGATCAACACCTGATGTAGCTAATGAACCTGTGTTAACGTTTGTCGCTGTGACAAAACCGTTAGCATTTACCCATAGAGAGCCACTGTTTGGATCACGATTAACAAGTGAACAGAAGAACTCATCACCAGTTTCAGCACAATTTTCAATAGCGAGTAGCGGAGGAACCGTACCCACAAAGTCCTGAACTTCAATATCAAAGTAATCTACGGAAACCGTAAGACCTTCAACAAACTGATCAAGCGTAAGAACCGCACCTAGAGTAATCGTATCTGATGTCTCTGGGTCAAGCTCTGTGTTACCACCAAAGAAGGCATTATACTGGCCGGCTGGGTTAGCAGTAATGTTACCATATTGACCAGGAAGTACGCCGGTTCGTGCACATTGCTCTGCTGTTAAAGAAGGAGTTGCACCTGAACATGGGTCGCCGCCCGCAATATCGAACAAACCAATTGATTGAGCACTGAAAAGTTCAATCGCGTTTGGAACACGTACAGCACGTTGATATTGACCACGTAAACGCGCCCAAGATGTTGGCTGATAGATAAGACCCGCAGCGTAGCTGTCTGCACCGCCTGAAAGTGAGTTATCAGCATAACGGTAAGCACCATTAAATGTTAACTCTTCAATACCAGGAACGCCATCAATAAGAGGAAGCTGGATTTCACCAAAAACCTCATATGAGTCGTATTCACCAGCAAGACCAATTGATGGCCCGCCTTGACCAGCAAGGTCGCCTGTTGTGAAGGCATTATCTGTGCGAAGCTCATAGTCATCAGATTTATATTCTAAACCAAGAACAATTTGAGCGCCTGAATCTGTTCCAGGGACTTGGAAACCGTGATCCGTTAAATCACCAGCGATAGTCGCCAGTAATACTTGCTGCTCATAATTACCATCTTGGAAGCCAGAACCCTGAACATAGCTTAGAGCCTCATCAGTAACGCCGCCAATTGCAAACCAGTTAATCGGCACACATGTAGGGTCGTTTACCAAGTCTGTGCGACAAGTTGGATTGCCATTCGCATCTGCCGTCGCATATAGAGCGTTTTGAGCACGTGAAACAGAAATCTCGTTCAGATAGTTCTCTGACAAGTGAACATTCGAGTAAGACGCAGATACGTCATATTCAAAGCCTTCGATCAAACGGAAGTCACCACGCATACCACCAACAAAGCGATGATTAGTGTGACGCAGGTCATCCTGACGCGGATCACCTTCGACATTACGACGACCAAATGTTAGTGGCGCAACGTTAAACTCGTTGAAGCGCTCTAGCTCACCAGCATTAAATGTTGACGGGTCACAAATTGCTGCACGCTGTCCATCTGATAAGAATGGGTTGTCACAAGACACTTCGTTCGTGACGAAGAAGTTACCGGAAAATGCGATCTGAGCTACAGAGCGGTCATCCATATACATAAAGTCAAGATAAGCTTCGTCTTTATCTGTTACATCATAACTTGCGAAAACACCCGCGGTCCAGCGCTCATCAGGGCGTTGGAAATAGTTCGTTGGATTGAAGTTAAATGTATCAGCACCAAAGTCGACATTACGGAATTCATTTGGGTTATTTTCGTCAAGTGTGAAGAAATAACGCGAGAAGGATGGATCAGTGAACGTTCCAGTCGGGGTTGTAAAAGAGCCGACGCAGCTAAAGTCGCCGCTTGTTCCGCCGCCAAAAGCACAACCAGAGTAGTCTCTGTCCGCTTGAACGACAGCGTCGACATTACGATATCCGACATAACCCGTGATATTACCACGATCGCCGTCAAAATCAGTGCCCAAAATAAGTGTTGCGTCTTGAGCAAAACCGTCGATCTGGTTACCTGTTCTGGAAGAAGTTAAATTTCCAGAGTCGCCTAGAAGTTGCTGAATGCCGGAATTATCATTGTTATGCTGATAAGCACTTGCATTGATGTCCAAACGCATGCCGTTAAATTCACGGTCCATAACAAAGTTTACAACACCAGCGACAGCATCAGAACCATAAACCGCGGCAGAACCACCAGTTTGAATATCAACAGTCTTGATAAGAGCTGCAGGAATTTGGTTCAAATCAGGAGCAACGTTCAGTACTGAACCTGGGCCCATACGACGTCCATCCAGAAGAACTAGAGTACGAGAAGCACCAAGACCACGTAAGTTAACTGTCGCAGTACCTGTTGCGCCGTTACTAACTGCGGATCCTTGTCCAGCAAAAACTTGTGGTAGCTCATTAACAAGATCTTCTACGCGGGTAACACCACGAACAGCAAAGTCTTCTTTGCTAACTGATGTAACTGGGCTAGATGCCACAAGATTTTTTTGTTTAATACGAGTACCTGTAACGACGATTTCGTCGTCAACAGCTTGAGCCATAGTCGGTGCAGCGGCAAAGCCGATCACTGCAGATGACAACAATGTTGTCAGCGCCAGACGCTTTTTGTTGAGATTAGTCACTATATAAACCCCTTAATTGGTTTGTGAGTTAACCTATGGGCGTGCCCCATAGGTAGAGTCATGGACCGTATTGAACTTCGGCCATTACAACGGGGTTATCCTTGAGGCATATCGGTTTCAACCCTTTTAATGACAGAATGGACATAATCAGTGAGATTAAACCATCACTGTTGCAAAAATGTCCCAGCTCGCCTTAATGCGTTTTGTTGCATAGCAAAATCAATCCTTTTGACCCTTAGGAAATGAATAATATGTTGTAATGCTGTGCTGTCTACTCTCTGTATAAAGAATCACGATGATCTAATATGTTGACCTTTCAAGGGAGATATTGTGTGCTGCATATCAACTCGAGCCTTATTGGAGCCTTTATGCGCACTCTTAAACTTGCCTCTTCCCTCATCATATCCTGTCTTGCTGCGCCTCTATCTGCTCAAACAGCTCCTGCAACACCGCAAGTCCTAACGCAGCTTTATAAGTGCAAGCAAATAGTGGATGATGCTGCACGTTTAACCTGTTATGATGCTGGCGTAGGCCGCGTAGAAAAAGCCCAAAAAACTGGGGAACTCGTTGCAATCGATCGTGAGGCCGCCAAGGAAATCAAACGTGAAAGTTTTGGCTTCAACATTCCCTCCCTGCCTAAAATTAGCTTCCCCAGCTTTGGAGATGATGACGATGACAAAAGTGCTTTAACGGTGCTTCAAATCAAGCGTTCAAAAAAGAAGGCTAGGGGCGACTACATATTTTACACTGAGAACGATCAAGTATGGGAGCAGGTTGACGGGTTAGGTTTACGCCGCGTACCACGCGGCGCGGATAACGAACTGCATGTAAGAAAGGCTGCAATGGGTAGTTTTCTTGCGCGTGTGAACGGACAAGGCGCCAGCATTCGCGTACGCCGTATTCAGTAACGCGCCCACGATTATTTGAACGGGTGTGACTTGGCGTATCGACCTGCGCTCTCTAAAGAGCGCGAATGAAACCTTGGTGGACAGAGTTTAGCTATCGCGCCGGCGGCATTTATGTGCGCGCCACCGACACTCTTGTCCCGATCACGTTCAGCCATACTCAAGATGTGCTCACATGGTTCGGTTTTTACGCGGTTGAGAAACTCCGCGCCCTGCCCCGTATAGTTTCAAAACCCACGTTCAATCTATATTGCCAG
>CALKXN010000374.1 GCA_938003555.1 uncultured Robiginitomaculum sp.
CCGGCTTTGGTCGCGCGGAACTTGTTCACCGTCCCCATGGCGTGATGGCGGTGCTTGGCCCGTATAATTTTCCGGCTCATCTGCCAAATGGTCAAATCCTGCCTGCGCTACTTGCGGGTAATACCATTGTCTTTAAACCAAGCGAGCAAACGCCCAAGGTTGGCGCATATTTGATGGATATGTATCACGAAGCAGGCTTTCCGGCGGGCGTGGTCAATCTGGTTCAAGGCGCGCGGGCAACAGGCGAGGCTTTGCTCGCCCATAATGAACTGGCTGGCGTATTGTTTGTTGGCTCTGCGCCAACGGGCGCGGCAATCCATAAACAATTTGGCGGACGTCCGGATATTCTTCTTGCGTTGGAAATGGGCGGCAATAACCCGCTGATCGCGTGGGACGTGAGCCATGCCGAAGCTGCGGCCAGTCATATCATTCAATCTGCCTTTATCACGACAGGGCAGCGCTGTACCTGCGCGCGCCGTATCATTTTGCCCTCGGGCAAAGCGGGCGACGTTATCGTCGACGCGATTATCTCCGCTGCGGAGCAAATCAAAGTCGGCGCGTGGGATGATGAAGATATCTTTATGGGGCCGCTGGTTAGCTCTGATATTGCGGGCAAGGTCGCGCAGATGGCGAAAGATCTTCCCGGTAAAACGCTTAAAGCCATGGAGCGCACCGCGCGCGGTGGAGCCTATCTGACCCCCGGTATTGTCGATGTGACAGGGCAGAGCGTTGCCGATGAAGAGATATTTGCGCCCAATATGCAGATCATTCGCGCCGATGATTTCGACGCGGCAATCGCTGTTGCCAATCGAACAAAATTCGGCCTGTCGGCGGGGTTGATTTCTGATGACGCGGCGCTGTGGGATATTTTCAAAACGCGCATTCATGCCGGTGTGGTCAACTTTAATCGCCCGACAACGGGCGCATCGGGCGCGCTGCCTTTCGGCGGGCCGGGTCTGTCCGGCAATCATAATCCGGGCGCGTTTTATTCCGCTGATTTCTGCGCGTGGCCAATGTCCAGCCAGATCGCAGACAAGGTTGAAACTGTTGCTGCGCAAGGCCTTCCCTTTAAGGCTTCAGCATAATGATCGCGCGCGAAGCTAATTTTGATGGCCTCATCGGGCCCACCCATAATTATGGGGGCCTGTCGGATGGTAATCTGGCCAGCTCGCGTCATGCCGGATTAGTCTCCAGCCCGCGCGGTGCGGCCTTGCAGGGATTAGAGAAAATGGCGGCCATGGCAGAGGCGGGATTATGGCAGGGCGTCTTGCCCCCGCAGCAGCGCCCCTTTCTGCCGGCGCTTCTCCAAGCGGGATTTAGTGGAAGTGATGCGCAGATTTTCACGCAGGGCTGGGCAGATGCGCCGCGCTTGATGAAAAACCTCATGAGCGCCAGTTCCATGTGGGCGGCCAATGCCGCCACGGTTAGCCCGTCGCCCGATTGCGCCGACGGCACGCTGCATCTGACGCCGGCTAACCTGTCGACCATGCTGCACCGCTCTATTGAGCATGAGCAAACGGGTAGGGCGCTATCACGGGCCTTCCCCTTTGCCGCCGTCCATCCGGCCCTATCTGGGCAAAGCGTCTTTGCTGATGAAGGCGCTGCCAATCATGTGCGCCTGTGCGGCGAGCGCGAGGGCCAAGGCGTAGAGCTTTTGGTCTATGGCCGCGACGGTTACGCCGCCGCCCGTCCGGGCTATCCTGCGCGCCAGACGATACAAGCTAGCCGCGCTATTGCGCGTAGCCACAAGCTTGACCCCGCGCGCACGGTCTATATCCTGCAAAGCGACGCGGCGATTGATGCGGGCGCATTTCATAATGATGTGGTTTGCGTCGGCGCGATGCAGACATTGTTCTATCACGAACTGGCCTTTGCCGACACGGCGCAGATGAAAGCCGATATGACGCGTGCGGCGCTGGGTTTGTTTGACCCGATATTCGTTGAAGTCTCAAACGCCGATGTGCCGATTGCCGACGCGATTAAGGCCTATTTATTTAACTCCATGCTGGTTCAAATGCCCGGCGATGATCGCCTGACTTTGATTGCGCCGCTAGAGACGCAAGAAAACGCCGCGACGCGCGCCTATTGCGAAACGCTAATGTCGGGTAATGGCCCCATCGGAAATGTTCAATTTGTCGATGTGCGTCAATCCATGCAAAATGGCGGCGGCCCCGCCTGTTTGCGCCTGCGCGTGACGCTAACAGAACATGAGTGGGCGCAGGTTCATACTGGTAATAAATTCACGCCTGCGCTTCACAATACGCTCAAAGATTGGGTGAATACACACTACCGCGAAAGTCTCTCGCCGGATGATATCCGCGATGTATCCGTCATGACAGAGAGCTTCGAGGCTCTCGACGCGCTCACGAAAATCATGGATTTAGGTGATGATTTTTATCCGTTTCAGCGCGGGTAACTTAATTTTATGGCCTATAGGTTTAGCTAAACTTCTGCTTTACGCCCGCCGCTATTGGCATAGTCCTGCGTGCCGTGGGTGTAGACCTTGTCGCTCTCTAAAACCTTTGTGATTTCATGGACATGCTTGTCCACGCTCATGCGTTCATAGAGCGGGCCGAAGTCTTGTTTGGTTGCGTCGAAAAGCTCATCAAAACTGTCAATGGCGAAATAGACCTGCTGGAAATCATCAATGCGGTAATCGGTGTGCATGACGCGTGTAAGGTCAAAATGCAGGCGATTGGGACTGTCTGACTCGATGCTGAATATTGACTCGGTACGTGATGAGACGATGCCCGCGCCGTAAATGCGCATACCTTCATCCGTTTTGATCAAGCCAAATTCGACTGTGTACCAATAGAGCCGCGCGAGGTTTTTCAGGCAGTCATGTTTTAAGGCCCGCATCCCGCCTTTGCCGTAGGCCTGCATGTAATCAGCAAATACGGGCTGGGTGAGCATTGGCACATGGCCGTAAACATCATGGAAAATATCGGGCTCTTGGAGATAGTCCATTTGGTCTTGGCCGCGAATGAACCGCCCCGCCGGGAAGCGGCGATTGGCCAGATGCTCAAAGAAGACGTCATCAGGCACCAGATGCGGCACCATCACAACTTCCCATCCCGTGAGGGCGCGCAGCTTTTCATTCAATATGGCTAAATCCGGAATGCCGCCTGTGTTTAAATCCAGCAACTTTAACCCTTCAAAAAACGCATCACAGGCGCGGCCCTCAAGCGCTTTGGCTTGGCGCTCATAGAGCATCGACCATACGGCATGTTCTGTGAGGGTGTATTCATCCCAACACTGATCAATGGTGAAATCGGCGCGCGGTGTTTGGCGGTTTATGACGGGATCATTTATGGGCAAGGGAAACCTCTTATTTTTTCTTCTTTATACATAGGTCCGATTAATAAAAATACACGAAATGAAGGGCTTAACAAAATTCTCTACCGTAAAGGCGGCTTGATATGGCTTTTAGGGGGAAACTCTGCCAATGAGCCAGTATGAGCAGCGAATGGGATAATTATTGGTCAGGACGCGGCGGCGCGCAAGCGAGCGCTGCGCTGGACGGCGTTGGCGTGGAAACACATGCCGGAATTGCGGCCTTTTGGGATAGTGTTTTTGATGGACTGACGCGGGAAACTCAACTTGTCGATTTAGCCTGCGGGGCCGGAACTGTGCTGCGCCGGGCCAGCGCGGCGGGGATTGGCGACTTAACGGGCGCGGATATTTCCAGCGGGGCGATCAATGCACTAGCGACCAATATGCCGGATGTAACGGGCGTGGTCTGCGCGCTGCCCGAGACGCCATTTGCGGATGGTCAATTTGATGTGGTGGTCAGCCAATATGGATTTGAATATGCGGGCGCAGCGCAGGCGGCCACAGAAATTGCGCGGCTTGTTAAGCCGGGCGGGAAATTTGCGGCGCTGTCCCACGTTAAAGACGGGGCGATAGACAAAGAATGCGCCGGCAAGGCGGCCAAGGCGCAGATATTGCTCGATAGCGGTTTTATCGGGGCGGCCAAGAATGTTTTTGCGAGCGCCTTCGCAAAAGATCAAAAGGCTTATGACGCGACGATCAAGCAACTGGCTGGGCCGCAAAAGACGCTGACGGAACTCGCCGCGAGCGGCATGGGGCTTGCCATGCATATCCAAACAGGCACGGCGCAGCTCTTTTCGCGATTAGCCAATTATACTTTTGGGGATATTGCAGACTGGCTTGATGGGAATGAGGCTGAGGTGCGCGCCTATCTCTCGCGGATGGACGCGATGCGCGGCGCGGCCTTATCAACGGATGACGTTGCAGGCGTAAATGCGGCGTTAGAGCAGGGGGGAATGGTTGCATCCGCTCCCGAAATCTTCGCGCCGGACGGCGCGGATAAACCCATTGCGTGGATTATTCGGGGCAAGAAACTTCGCTAAACTTTAAAACCCGCTCACCCCTGCGAAGGCTGGGGGCTTGTCTCATAGG
>CALKXN010000375.1 GCA_938003555.1 uncultured Robiginitomaculum sp.
CAATGCGTTTTTGGCGACCAAAATTACCTTTATCAATGAGATGGCAGATTTGTGCGAGAAAGTCGGCGCAAATGTCCAAGAGGTCTCACGCGGTATTGGACTTGATGGCCGCATCGGGCGCAAATTCTTAAATGCTGGACCGGGCTATGGCGGATCATGTTTCCCCAAAGATACGTTGGCCGTTGTTAAAACGGCCCAGGATTACGGCGCGCCGCTGAAAATCGTTGAAGCCGTTGAGCAGGTCAATAAAACCCGCAAAAAAGCCATGGCCGGAAAAATCATCACCGCTATGGGCGGAGATGTCAGCGGCAAGACTATCGCTATTCTAGGCCTCGCCTTTAAACCCAATACGGACGATATGCGCGACGCGCCAAGTTTAGATATAATTCCCATGCTGCAAGACGCCGGCGCCACAATCCGCGCCTATGACCCCGAAGCGATGGAAGAAGCCTCCCATATGCTTGAGGGCGTTGAATATGCCGTCAGCGCCTATGACTGCATCGCGGGGGCAGACTCGCTTGCCATCATCACAGAGTGGGATCAATTTCGCGCGCTGGATTTAGGCCGCGTCAAAGACGCGCTTAAAACGCCGGTTCTTGTGGATTTGCGTAATATTTATAGCCCGGTAGAAATGAAAACACTTGGCTTTGAATATACCTCAATTGGTCGGCCAGAGGTTTAGAGTATTCGTCTAACAGAAATTCACGTTCATCGGCCTTCTCCCTAGTGGGAGAAGGTGCCCGACAGGGCGGATGAGGGGAAATAATGGATAGAATTAACTTCGCACGACGGCTTCGAAAAGAGCAGAGCGATGCCGAGGCCATATTCTGGCAGATGGTCAAAGGGCGGCGATTCTGTAATTTGAAGTTCAAACGGCAAGTGCCGATTGATAAATATATTGCAGATTTTGTGTGTGAGCATGAAAAGCTAATTGTTGAACTCGACGGATTTCAACACGATAAAAATGAACCGTATGACGATGCGCGTACGGATATTTTACAGCTTCACGGCTATCGGGTCTGGCGCATAAAGAACGAAGATATTTACGAGGACATTGACCAAGTCCTTTATGACATGAAACAATTTCTGGGACAGTAATTATATCCCCTCACCCGCCCTGTCGGGCACCCTCTCCCACTAGGGAGAGGGACGACAAATGCGAAAGCCGCTCTACACCCCCGCAATTACCGCGCATAAATCATCGGTGACTTTTTCGACCAAATCCAAATCATCCCCCTCAGCCATGACCCGGATAAGCGGCTCCGTTCCGGAGGCCCGCACGAGGATGCGGCCGCTTTGCGCCATCACCGCGCTGGCATGGGCAATTGCCGATTGCACGGCGTCTGTATTGAGCGGGCTTTCGCCTTCGTAGCGCACATTCTTAAGGCGCTGCGGAACGGGCTCAAAGACATTCAAAACCTGCGAGGCTGGCTGACCGCGCCGCACGATCTCGGCTAGAACATGCAAAGCCGCCATTGTGCCGTCGCCGGTTGGGCAGAAATCAGTCATCAAGAGATGCCCCGATTGCTCCCCGCCAATATTATAGCCGTCATCGCGCATGCGTTTGGCGACATGACGATCCCCAACAGCTGTCCGAATAAGCTCGAGCCCTTCGCCTGCAAGGTAGCGCTCCAGCCCTAAATTCGACATCACAGTCGCCACAATACCATCGCGTGACAACCGCCCCGTATCCTTCCAGCCCTTCGCCATCAGGCCCAGCAGCTGATCGCCGTCAATCACGCGGCCAGTTTCATCGCACATGATCAAGCGATCTGCATCTCCGTCCAGCGCAATGCCAACATCTGCGCCGTGCTCGACAACGGCGGCTGATAGCGGCCCCATATGGGTACTGCCGCAATCCCGATTAATATTGGTGCCGTTCGGGCTAACGCCGATTTTGATCACTTCTTTCGCGCCAAGTTCCCATAGCGTGACAGGCGCGGTGCGATAGGCCGCGCCATTCGCGCAATCAATCACGATCTTAAGGCCATCAAGGCGCATATGTTTGGGGAAGGTCGATTTGACAATTTCCACATAGCGCGACTGCGCGCTGTCATAGCGTTTCGCCCGGCCCAGCTCATCACTCCCGGCGAGGCCTTCAACAAGCCCTTCATGCATAAGCGCTTCAATGCCGGCTTCGGCCTCATCGGATAGTTTCAACCCATCCGGACCAAAGAACTTTATGCCATTATCATGATACGGATTATGCGACGCCGTAATCATAATGCCTAAATCAGCCCGCAGGCTCCGCGTCATCATCGCAACACCCGGAGTCGGTAATGGCCCGAACAGGCGCACATCCATACCCACAGACGTCAGCCCGGCCGTCAGCGCAGGTTCAATCATATATCCGGACAGGCGCGTATCTTTGCCGATCACGACGCTGTGACGGCGGCTCTCATCGCCGCGAAAATACTTTCCGGCCGCCATGCCAAGGGTCATAATTTCGCGCGGGCGCAGAACGCCTTCATTGGCTTTTCCGCGAATTCCATCTGTTCCGAAATATTTTTTGGTCATTTGTGAGATGATTTCCTGTTATAATTCAGCCTTAATTATAGCTGATAACCATGAATGTATTATTTAGACCATAATTTATAAACTTCTACGCGCTAAATAACCCCCAATGAAGACTAAAGGCCCTGACGACACATGAGGGGTCAGAACGGATAAATATATGTGCGGAATTATCGGCATTGCCGGCAACCAAGCGGTCACGCCGCGCCTCCTCGAAGGTTTAAAACGCTTAGAATATCGTGGATATGATAGCGCAGGCATCGCCGTCTTAGACGACAACACAGCGCTAAAACGCCGCCGCGCCAAAGGCAAAATCGTTGCCCTTCAGGCCCGTATTACCGAAGAGCCTATGGAGGGCCATATTGGAATCGCGCATACGCGCTGGGCCACGCATGGCGCGCCAACAGTTGCCAATGCCCACCCCCATTTCTCCGGCCCTGTCGGCGTTGTCCATAATGGCATTATCGAAAATTTCACGCAGCTACGAAACAGCTTTGACGCGGCGCGCACATTTGAAAGCGAGACGGACACCGAAGTTGTCGCGCATTTAATCGACCACGCCATCAGCCAAGGCGCCTCGCCCAAAGACGCATTTCAAAATACACTCAAAGCCCTCAAAGGTGCTTTTGCGCTGGGCGTAATTATTGACGGGCTGGACGGCCATATTTTTGCCGCGCGCCGCGGAAGCCCGCTGGCCATTGGACTAGGTGACGGCGAAAACTATATCGGCTCAGATGCCATCGCTTTGGCTTCGCTTTCGCGCAAAATCATCTATCTCGAAGAAGGCGATTGGGCGGTGGTCACGCCAAGCGACGTGCAGATTTATGACGCCCAAGATCAAGCTGTCACCCGCAAAGTAACCCACACAACAGGCAGCCTTGCCGCGGCGGAAAAAGGCAATTACCGCCACTACATGCTAAAAGAAGTCAATGAGCAGCCAGAAACCATTGGCCATACACTGACCCATTATATTGACGCCTCGACGCATAAAGCCAAACCGCTGGAGGGGGTCGATTTCACCCGCATTACGCGCCTCTCAATCATTGCCTGCGGAACAGCCAGCTATGCCGGACATGTCGCGAAATATTGGTTTGAGCAAATCGCAGAGCTGCCGTGTGAAATCGATATTGCATCAGAGTTTCGCTATCGCCGTCCTGCGCTAGATACGGGCGGCATGGCTATGGCTGTGTCTCAATCCGGCGAGACCGCCGATACGCTTGCCGCATTGCGCTACTGCCAATCCAAGGGCCTAAAAACCGCCGCATTAGTCAATGTTATGACCTCGACAATGGCGCGCGAGGCCGACTTTGCCTGGCCGATTAATGCTGGCCCTGAAATTGGGGTGGCCTCGACCAAGGCCTTTACCTCACAGCTCACCGCCCTGCTCGCGCTGGCCATACTCGCCGCGCGTCAACGTGGCGTGATTGACGCGGCGCGCGAGACAGAGCTTTGCGCCTCACTCACCCAAGTGCCGCGCCTTGTCGCCGAAGCTTTGCTGCTCGATGATGAGATCCAAACGCTGGCCTTTGATCTATCCAAATCCAAAAGCGCCTTTTATTTGGGGCGCGGGGCGATGTTCCCGCTCGCCCTTGAAGGCGCGCTTAAGCTTAAGGAAATCAGCTATATCCACGCCGAAGGCTACGCCGCCGGAGAGCTAAAACACGGCCCCATCGCGCTGATCGAGGACGGCACCCCCGTCATCGTCATCGCGCCCCATGATGAGCTATTTGAAAAAACCATTTCCAATATGCAGGAAGTCATTAGCCGCGGCGCGCGCGTGATCTTAATTACCGACTCCGATGGCGCAGATAGCGCGGGTCATATGGCGCAGAGCGTGCTCATCAACCCCGCCGCCAGCTTTGAAACCGCGCCGATTGTGCTCTCCGTCGCGGTGCAGCTCCTCGCTTATCACACCGCTGTAGCGCTTGGCACAGATGTCGATCAGCCGCGTAATTTGGCAAAATCTGTCACGGTCGAATAGTGAAATAAACGGCTTATTAAACGCTGCCCCTTATAGGCATTTACGGGGCCATTATATCATAAGAGGCTAATATGACTCAGAATATCCGCCGCGTCCGCAAAGCTGTTCTTCCCGTTGCCGGTTTTGGCACGCGCGTTTTGCCGGCCACCAAAACCATCCCCAAAGAGATGCTGCCCGTCGTAGACCGCCCTGCCCTGCATTATGTGGTCAGCGAAGCCATCGAAGCGGGCATCGAGCATATTATTTTTGTGACAGGCCGCAATAAAGGCGCGATCGAGGATTATTTTGACAGCGCCTATGAGCTCGAAGATCAGCTCGCTAAACGCGGCAAAGACGACATTCTGAAAAATGTCATGAGCACCATCACAGAGCCCGGCTCTATGAGCTTTGTGCGCCAGCAGGCCGCCAAAGGCCTTGGCCACGCCATATGGTGCGCGCGCGATGTTGTCGGCGACGAACCTTTTGCAATCCTGCTTCCCGACGTATTGGTCAAAGCCGAACGCGGATGCCTCGCGCAAATGATGGACGCCTATAATGAAGTGGGCGGCAACATCATTGCCGTCGATGCCATCCCCGAAGAACGCGTCAATTCCTATGGCGTCATCGCGCCCGTCGACGGCGCGCAGCGCGATGGCAATCTTATTCAAATGTCCGGCATGGTCGAAAAGCCGCCCATCGGAGAGGCCCCGTCAAATCTAAAGATCACAGGCCGCTATATCCTACAGCCCGACGTGATGGGCATCTTAAAACACCAAGCGGCCGGCGCAGGCGGAGAAATCCAGCTCACCGACGCCATGGCCACCCTCATGAATGTCCAGCCCTTCCACGCCTTTGAATATGAAGGCCAAGACTATGATTGCGGCTCAAAGCTCGGATATTTCGAAGCGGTCGCCGCCTACGCCGCCGCCCATCCCGAGATCGGCGGACCAGCCCGGGCGATCATGCGCGAGATGAGCGGGGCGGGGTAGGAATATCGCCAAAGGGGACATTTACGCTTTCGACAGTTTGCGACATTAGCATGGTTAAGAGAACTCACTTTTAAAATGTTCTGAAACCCACCATGCCACAAAGCTCGTATAAGAAGGCCATAAGTTTAATCCTAATCTTGCATCTTTTTTAGCTACATCAGGATTATGCCAATCATCGCGGTCGACTGCATATATCTGCTTGTCTTTTTTGCAATAGACATACCAAGAGCCTTGCGGGTCCATAAAATCAGTTCTTTCTTCACTGCCTGCTATGGCTATAAAATCTGGATGTAATCCAAACTCATCGGCTAAGCTTTTAGTCCAGTTTTTTAAAGTTAGTAATTCAACGGGGTCACAGAGAAAAATTTGC
Organism: uncultured Robiginitomaculum sp.; assembly: GCA_938003555.1. Taxonomy (GTDB): domain Bacteria; phylum Pseudomonadota; class Alphaproteobacteria; order Caulobacterales; family Maricaulaceae; genus Robiginitomaculum. The sequence goes on from CALKXN010000375.1 coordinate 5,834, forward strand.
GCATTATGATTTAATACATGACTCATTCGGTAAGCTCTCATCAAGTCAAGGCTTGCTGGATCTTTTTTCCAACCAATGTCTCTGAGAGCACCGCTAACCTTGCTTCGTGTCTCTTTCGGGCGTTCAGCCGAATAGAATTTTTCGCCCTCAAAAAGCTGATTTTTTAAATGATGATCTATATATCGTCGTGCTTTTTGAGTGTCGGTAATTATGCCAACCTTAGCATCTATTTCTGGTTCAGATGCAGGTATGATTTTTAGGTGTTTATCAGGCTCACTATAGGTTTCGGGAGAACTATCATAACTGTCTGTTTGAGGCCAACTATGCCTATATCGACCCTTCCAGCCAATTCGTTTAAGGACGCATGCAAATGTGAAATCTATAATCAATTCATTGTCAAAGTAACCATCTAGTAAGTCAGAATCAGCAGCTCTTCTTTTTGCACGCCCTTTGAACATTTTTTCATGGGCTTCTAACATATCAATCGATGTCTGGTATTGGCCGGTTAGAGCTTTAATATAAACGTCAAACTCGGCAAGCTTATATTTCGGAAATCGATTTTTTATCCACTTGTCTTCGGCGGCCTGCCAATTTGTTTCATCAAAATCGTCGTGCCCTAAGCAGTAACCTAGTATCGCCTCGGAAAACCACGGCAAACAACCAACATTGTTTTTGTCATTTCTAAAAACCGTATCATTTTTCCCCAAAAGGTAAGTTGCGGCTTTCGCATTCCTGTTAGCATGATGTGGCCAATGTTTTGATTCAATCCGTGATGACACTGCAAGTAATTTTTCGTGTCTCTCCAGTACTTTGTTCAAATATAACCGAGCTTTCTCGACATCCCCTTGCCCCCAATAGAGAATAGCCAAACGAAAATATTCATTTACTTGAGCACCTAAATTACTGAACGCTAATTCAGTTTTTCCTTCTTCTAACTGTTGTTCGACTAGTTCAGCAAATTTTAGATCGCCCCACGCTTCAACGGGTTCTTCCATCCTTTCATGACTTAAGCCTAAGAGATATTCCACTCTGCTTATTTTATCGCGCCTATCAATTACGCTCAGCTTTTTAGTATTACGGCGTTTAAGGAAATCAAATATACCCATATCTTAAGTTATCATTGATTGGGCACTATTGAAAGCTATTAGCTTAGAGTGTCATGTTCGGGTGGTAGGATTGCAAGGCATCCCTTAGCGACAATTCTTACGTCCGCTAAGCCCCAGAACAGACATGCTCACTAATTTTCACGCACGGCACATCTATCCTTCGTTACTAAAAATATTCACTTGCAGTTTCGATCCCTTACCCAAATTCTCAGGAGATACATCCCTGCCTGTCCATTCAGCCCTATAGCGCAACAATCCTTATCTCACAGGGGCAGGACGCTTGCGAAACCGCTGGCATTCAGCCATAAGTTTAGGCGCTTATGGCGATCTCGATTGCTTTGAGGCCGAGCGCCTGAATTATAGCTCAGTCCGTTAACGCGCGTGACTCAGTTGCATTCTAGCCGGTGAAATAGAACCTGCAAACGAAGAGCATTACACGCCAATATGCCAAAATTGTTGAAACCAAAAGAGATGGTCAGAAACGGGTCTTTAGGCCTGATCACGAAAGGTGTTGATGGTTTTTGGAATAGGCGCTTGGATCAATTACCGGAAAACATATCTCAGCATTATCCTTTGAAGTTTGAAGAGCTAGATGGTGTTTTTGATCCCGGGCATTTTGTGGCTTGGCGATATGATACCACTTGTTTTGTGTCAAAGAAAATGAAAGATTTTATCGAGACATTAGAGCCTGATATTCACACATTTATACCTGTTAAAATTACACTTAAAGATGGAACAATTCGCACGGATTATTCTTTATTAAAGGTTGGTAAGATCTTAAACGCTGTCGTCCCTGAACTCTCTGATATTAGCCCATTGACAATTGTAGATCGGCAGACGGGTGAGGACATCTTCGTTCGATATTCGTATAGCATAGTTGCAAAAATTACTTTCAAACGAAGTGTCGTGAAAAATAGTATGCTTTGGCTGGATTCGGATTTGGCTACGTCAGATATCTTTTGTTCCGATG
>CALKXN010000376.1 GCA_938003555.1 uncultured Robiginitomaculum sp.
GATACATAAAGGGCCAGACCAGCGCGCCGGAAAAGGATACAGATTGCGTCAAGCCAAGACGCTGGCTCGCTTTGGCAGCATATTTCACTTGTTGCACAGCCCATTTCTGGCGCTCATCGGGTTTACCGTGAAGCTCTTTGGGCGCGAACGAGTCAAATGCGGTATCATAGGCAGGGTGCACAGCAACAAGCTGCCCTTGTATATGGGTCGAGAGCTCGGTGATCTCCACGCCCCACTCCGCGCAGCTCCCTTTAAGTTCATCACAATAGGTCTGACTTTCGGCGGCAAGTTTCAAATCCATGCAAACAGGATTATCCGTCGGAATTTGCACGCCCTTATAGCCCACGCCCGCCATCCAGCGGCAGGCATTTTCCATCGTGTCAAACGGCGCGTCGCCCATAAATTGCGCCAGAAATATTGCAGGGCCCTTCATTGTTTTCATTTTATCTCTACCCATTTCGAATTTTTAGATGAGGATTTTAGCAGCGCCTCGACAAAGGCCATGCCGCGCACGCCGCCCTCAATGCCCGTCGTCGCTCCGCCGTCAGTGCGAAGCGCGCGCGCAAAATCAATATAGACATTTGCAAAGGCTTCCAGATAACCTTCGGGATGCCCCGGCGGGGTGCGGAACCCGTCCTGCGCGCCCTGCGATAGATAGCCCTGCGCCGCGCGAAGGATTTGCGTCGGTTGATCGGCATATGTGCGGATGAGCGTATTGGGCTCTTCTTGTCGCCACTCCAGCCCGCCCGTCTCGCCGTAAACACGGATCGATAAACTGTTCTCATTACCCACGCAGACTTGGCTAGCCGATAATGTACCTTTCACGCCATCTTCCATGCGAAACAGGCAGGAGCCATCATCATCAAGACGGCGGCCATCTACAAATGTTGTGAGGTCGGCGGCCAAATGCGTCATGCGTTTGCCCGTAACAAATTCCGCCAAATTATGCGCGTGCGTCCCAATATCGCCCATGCAGCCTGAGCATCCGGAGCGTTTCGGGTCTGTGCGCCAATCAGCTTGTTTATTGTCCACTTCGGTCGCCAGCCAACCTTGGATATATTCCACAAAGACTTTACGGACTTTGCCGATGCCGCCTGCTTCAATAATGCCGCGCGCTTCGCCGACCAGCGGATAACCTAGATAGGTATGTGTCAGGCCATAGGCCTTTCCACTGCGCTCCACGATTTTGCGCAGCGCCTTCGCCTCTTTCAAATCAAGCGTGGCAGGTTTATCAGACAGAACCGCAAAACCGGCCTCCAGCGCCGCTTTCGCGACCGGAAAATGCATGTGATTTGGGGTGACGATCGCGACAAACTCCATGCGCTGATCTTCGGGCAGCGCGGCCTCGCCGGCCATCATTTCGGCGTAAGAGCCGTAGCACCGGTCCGCTTTAAGGCCGAGTTCTGTGGCCATAGATTTGGATTTTTCCGCCGAGGATGAAAACGCGCCGCAGACCAGCTCAATTTCACCGTCTAGGCGCGCCGCAAAGCGGTGAACTGCCCCGATAAATGCACCGGGGCCGCCGCCGACCATACCCATACGAACGCGATTACTCACCAGCACTCTCCCCTGATCGCGCGCAATGAGTTGCGTCTAGCGATGAAATGACAGCGCTATCATGCTAGCTTTACTGGGCAAAGGCAATACGCAGCCTAAAAATTATGAACGCAAATCTTGCGCTAATTTGGCCGCCTCGGACGCGATCTTAGTCACCGCATCATAATTGCCCGCCGCAATCTCATCCGCCGGGGTCAGCCAGCTCCCGCCGCAGGCTAAAACAGCAGGCACAGCCAGATAATCGCCTAGCGTTGACGTGTTTACGCCCCCTGTTGGCATGAAGCGAACATCGCGAAATACGCTGGACATCGCTTTGAGCATTTTCGGGCCACCCGCGAGAGAGGCTGGGAAGAATTTCAACGTCCGAAGGCCGTAATTATAAGCCTGCTGAAGCTCCGTCGCTGTCGCAATGCCCGGCAAGATCGGAAGGCCGTGTTTCTGCGCCAGTTTTACAACGCCTTCAGTCAGGCCTGGAGAGACAATAAATGTCGCGCCGTGATCAATGGCTTGCTGGCACTGCGCTTCGGTCAAAACCGTGCCTGCACCCGTGATCGCTTCGGGAACTTGCTCTGTGATCGCTTTGAGACATGCCAGAGAATTATCCGTGCGCAAAACAACTTCAATAACTTTCAATCCGCCCGCAACGAGCGCGCGAGTGGTTTTGACCGCAACATCGGGGTCAGTCGCCTGCACCAATGGGACAACAGGGGTGGATTCCAATAGGGACATTAAATTAGACATAATACAGCTCTCCAGTTTGAAGCGCGCTCTATCGTGGTCATGACCAATCTGCAAGACCTCTTGCGCAAAATTGGTCTAAATTTAAGCGGTTTTACGCATTATGATCGCCCCAAACGCTCGCGCGCCATTATATCAGCCACCTCATTGGTCGGACGGTTTTGACGCGCAGATATTTCAAACACCTCACGGGTTGTCTCTTCGAGCTCTTCAAGCTTGGCCATCACCCAATTCAAATCATAAGTACCGGAGACTTCGGAGGCGACATTGATAATGCCGCCGGCATTGATGACATAATCAGGCGCAAACAGGATATTCTTTTGATGCAGCGCCGCGCCCATTTCCGGCGTGCTAAGTTGGTTATTGGCTGCCCCTGCGACAATACTGGCTTTAAGCTGCGGCAAGCTATCCGGGTTGATCGCCCGGCCCAGAGCGCAAGGCGCGAAAATATCGACATCTTGTTTATATATCTCATCCAAGCCAACAATAACTGCGCCAAATTCGGCTTTAGCTTTTTCAAGCGCCGCCTCATTAATATCCGTAACAACCAAATGCGCGCCAGCGTCGTGTAAATGACGACACAGCGCATATCCCACATGACCAATGCCCTGCACAGCGACGGAGAGGTCTTCTATATTTTCTTTGCCAAGACGGTGTTTGACTGCGGCGCGAAGCCCAAGAAAAACGCCTTTCGCCGTAATTGGGGACGGATCACCAGACGCCGCCTCGCCGCTATCTAATCCGGCGACGTGCGGCGTCTGCCTTTTGATAATTTCCATGTCATCCGGCGAGACGCCCACATCTTCGGCTGCGATATATTTTCCACCCAGGGTGTGAACCGCTCGCCCAAATGCCGTAAATAAGGCCTCTCTGTCAAAATCGCCTTCAGGCTTTAGAATCACAGATTTACCGCCGCCAAGGTCCAAATTGGCCATCGCATTTTTATAGCTCATGGCCCGAGACAAGCGCAGAACATCATCAATAGCAGCATCTTCGGACGCATATGACCACAAACG
>CALKXN010000377.1 GCA_938003555.1 uncultured Robiginitomaculum sp.
CCCATATAATGCCGTCGCAAAACGGAACTGCTCTGTCGTCAGAACCTCGGTGCGATATTTACTGTCATCCGTATTGTCAGCATCGCGCAGCGTATCAAAGTTGACCTCATAATTACGCAGGGCGAAACCGCCCGGACGGCCATCAATCTCTTGCAGTTCAATCGCGCGAGCTAAGTTCCGGGCCCAAACGTAAAACCCGCCATCTTCATCTTCGACATAAACGGTAAAATCATTGGCAATGCCATCGACCAAGAACACGCCGACATTATCAAACGGCAGCGCAGCAAATTCATTAAAGCTCTTACTCTCGACGCGCCATTGTTGGCCTTGCTCGGCCGTCATCGCCATCACATCATCTAGGCTTGGGCGCGCAATAACATTGCCCTCACCATCCGTGACATCGTTGCCGCTCGCAAGGGCCCAATACCCACCTTCGGCGTCTTCGATAAATACGCCGTAATCCAAAACAACTGCGCGGCCTTCGACTAGTTCAACCAGATAGGGAGCATCCGGGCGATGCTCAAGCGCCTCTTCGCGCGTACTGCGCGACCACATTTGCTCAACGCGCCATTCGCCTGTCAAATCCTGGGCAAGCACATCCTCAAGCGTTGCGCGCGCAATTAATTCACCATCAACGTCAACGATGCCCTTGCCGCTATTAAGCACCCAATACCCGCCCTCGGCGTCTTCTAAGTAAACGCCATAATCAAGCGTTTCAGTTCCATCGGCGCTAAAGAGAATTGGCGTTAGCTCTCGCGAGAGCGGATCGGCCGCCGCCCAGCGCGAGATAATGTCGCCCGAAATAACGCGCATTTCCACCAAATCGGGTACAGTTATGCTGTCCAGCGTAGACTGCAAAATATTGGCAAGATCGAGATCATTACTTGCCGCAATGGCGAGTGTCGTGCTGCGTCCACGCCCTGTAGCGCTGATTGCAATACCGTCTTGCTCGCCGCCATCAATGCGGGCCGCCGAGCTAATTAATCCGTTATCACCGCGATAGACTGTACGCGATGTGTTTGTTTCAAAAATCGCCTCATAAACATTGCCCGTGGAGCCGTCTTCGTACGTAAATGTACCATAGGCTAAAAGGCGCGTGCCCGAAGCAAGTTCGCGGCCCTCGTCGGTATCGCCAAATGCATCACTACTATCGGCGGTATAATCCGTGCCCTGCGTGTTAAAACTCGTAATCCCCAATTCTTCGAGAGAGAACAGCTCGCCCTCATCGCCCTCGCCGCGGCCATCCCCGTCCAGATCGCGCCAGACTTGCAGCTCTGAGAAACGCGAATCCTGCGCGTCCACAATGCCGTCGCCATTATCATCCAAATCGGCCAGCGCCGCAAAACCGCGCTGCACTTCGCCAAATTCATTGTTTCCACCAAAGAGCTCGGAAATATCATCGATAAGTCCGTCCTGGTTAAGGTCCATAACCAAGAACCCGTCATCAGACCCGATCCAACCTGTTTTCTCAGAGAAGAAATCATCATCATGATCGAAATACGCCCGCGAAGAAGACAGCGCTATCGTCTCAATGCCATCGCCATCAAGATCAAGCACAAGAGGGTCATCATCAGAACGCCAGTTTAGCGCCTTAATAAATGTTCTAAATTGGCCGAGGTAAAATGTAATTTCGCCCCAAAACTTACCCCAAAGGGAAATTTCATCGCCATCATCACTAGAATAGACCCGAAAACGTAGCCCTAAATCACCGGTGTCTTCACGAAAGCCGCCCTCTTGACGACCAAGATTAGCAACCTTGCCATCAGGACCATAAGTATAACGCGCGCCAAAATCATTTGCATAATCATAGTCTTGAACAACAGTGTAACCCAAAGTGTTCAAAATTAATAACTGACCACTTGTTGTACCCGCGTAAAATGTGAACCACATCGTCGAGTCGACTACAACGCCGCCCCAAAAACTCGATCCGCCAACCATCGGGTAGCCAAAAAGTGTCAAGAAATCGACAGGGTCGGCGTCCATGATAAATGCGCCGGGCGCCCACCAAAAATTATCTGACTGCGAGATATCGGTTTGGTTCGCTGCCGCGTCGAGGGCATTACCCCACAATTGGGACTTCTCTGACCACCCAAAAATTAGATCTTGACCATCCCCGCCGACAACGCGAGCGCCAGCTCCGCCGACAACAAATATATTGTCATCACCATCACCGCCATCAACTTCTAGAAACAGGTCTTCACCTGCAACGGCACCGCTTCCATCTCCAATTTCATCCCCGGCCAAACGATAACCTGGATTATAGATAAGGATCGTATCATCCCCGCCACGGCCTTCAATTTTACCAAATTCAGAAAAAGCAGCCGAGTCAGAGCGGTAATAATGCACATCATCGAATTCAGTTAAGATTAAGCGCTCAACGCCGGACGCATTGATTGATGCAGTTCCCTGCTCACCCTCAACCAGATTTTCACCCAACTTTGCAGCTGTAAATAAAGCACGCTGCTGACCCTTAATAGACAACCCATCAATTTCCGAAACAGATTCCCGGAAAAGTCCGTTGAAACTGTCAATACCGTAATCAACATCAGAGAAGTCAATCGTATCAAAATCGGTCT